>CAMUYU010000004.1 GCA_947164995.1 uncultured Clostridia bacterium | reverse complement strand
TGAAGGCGGTAGAACAGTAGGTTCTGGTATCGTTACAGAAGTTATTGAATAATTTTTATAAATAATTTATAAAAAAATTAGACCATATTTTTTAAAAAATATGGTCTTTTTTTATTGTTAAATTTATGTTTCGAATTTTGCATATCGTTGAAAAATTTGTGTTTTTCAAGTATAATACAATAAAGTTATTATGTCTACTAAAGAAGAGGTGAGTGTTATTAGGATAATTAAAATATTTGTTATATTTGTTTTATTATTTGCCGGGCTAGTAACACTTGGCTTTAAGGCCTGTGAATATAGGCGTCCTATTACACCTGAAAAATTTATGAATTATATGGCTACAAACGATTACTACATTATTTCAGGATTAAAATACACAAGTGGTGAATTTGTTGATACCGTAGAAAGAGATGGATTGCACGTAAAAGTTTCTGCAGAAATAGATACATTAAATATAGAAATTACTTACCTAGAATATGAAAGTGGAGATAAAGCTTTAAGTTCATTTAATAGAGAATGTGTGGCAGCAAAACAACGTTATTTTATTAACAAAGCTAACCACGAATTGATTATGCTAACAAAACAATCAGACTTTGTTAAAGAAACTAGTGGAAATAATTTTAATAGATATATTGTGCGTTCTCCAGATCAAAACTGTTATACAATTGTATCAAGAATAGAAAATACTTTAATTGTAGTAAGAGATACACCAGATATATCTTACTACAAGGTTAGGGATTCTCTAGGAAATATAGGTTATTAAATAATGACGATAATTATAATAATCGTCATTATTTTTGCCTAAAATTAAGCCTTCAATTTGGTATAATTACTTGAAAACAAAATATGTGTATAATATAATTTTATTTAGTGTAGTTTAAATAGAAAGCTAAAAACGAAAGGGATTTTTATGAATATATTATTAGACGTTATGGGTGGCGACAATGCTCCGGATGAATTTATAAAAGGAGCTATTGAAGGAATTAAAAATTTAGATTCTGACACTAAAATAACAATGATTGGAAATGAAGAAATAATAAAAGAAAAAATTAAGAAATTCTACAATAAAAATTTAGAAGAAATATCAGATAGATTGTTTATAAAAAATGCAACTGAAGTTGTAACAAATCATGAGTCACCAACAGAAGCTTTAAAAGCTAAACCAGATTCTTCAATGAATATAGGATTTGAAATGCTAAAAAAAGATGAAGGAGATTGCTTTATTTCTGCAGGAAGTACAGGTGCACTTATGGTGGGAGGACTTCTTAAAGTTGGTAGAATCAAAGGAATAGATAGACCGGCGCTTTGTGGAATTCTTCCAACAATAGATCATAAAGGAGTGCTTTTATTAGATGCTGGAGCAAACACAAATTGCAAGCCAATTAATTTACTTCAATTTGGTATAATGGGAAGCATTTATATGGAAAAAGCTTTTGGATTTAAAGAGCCAGCAGTTGGATTATTAAATATTGGTGAAGAAGAAGAAAAAGGAACTACTCTTACAAAAGAAAGTTATGAATTATTAAAAGAGCAAAAAAATATTAATTTTATTGGAAATATCGAAGGAAGAGACATGTTTTCAGGTAAAGCTTCAGTAGTTGTTGCAGATGGATTTTCTGGAAATGTTGCATTAAAAACTGCAGAAGGAATTGGACTTACAATTGGTAAGATGATTAAAGAAGAATTTAGTAGTACATTTTTTAGAAAAATTGGTGCTGGACTTTTAAAATTATCTGGCGCAGTTGATTCTTTTAAAAAGAGAATAGATTATTCTGAATATGGTGGAGCATTGCTTTTAGGTGTGCAAAAACCTATTGTAAAATGTCATGGAAGTGGTAAAGAAAAGGATGTAAAAATTGTATTAAAGCAAGCAGAAAATTTTGTAAAAGGACAAGTTGTAGAGACAATTAAACAAGCAATTACAGAATAATAAAAGGTGCTTAAAGTCGCTATTTTGCAGCATTTTTTACACGTTTTTGCAAAGAATTTTATGAAAAATAAATAAATATAATTGACAATAATTTAATTATATATTATTGTAATAATGGTAGTGCGAATACCAATTTGTAGACTACATTTTAATAAAATACCGATATTAAAATAGTTTATTGTTTTAAATACAGATTCAAAAAGAAAGGGTGAATTTAATGAATCCAGATGCAATATTTGAAAAAGTTAAAGAGGTAATTGTTGACCAACTTGGCGTTGAAGATGAAGCAATTAATCCAGAAACTTCTTTTATCGATGATTTAGGAGCAGATTCTTTGGATATCGTTGAGCTTATTATGGCTCTTGAAGAAGAATTTGATCTTCAAATTCCAGATAGTGAAGCAGAAAAAATTGCTACAGTTGGTGATGTAATAGAATATATCAAAAGTAATCAATAAAATAGCTTTTTTAGCGTCGCAAGTGCGACGCTTTTTTTATTTGTTTTTATATATTTTTTAATAAAAATGATGTATAATAATTACGATGACTATTGCTAGTCGAAAGGGCACTAATAAAGGAGGCGAGAAGGTGACAATAGAAGAAAAAATAGGCTACACTTTTACAAACAAAAAGTTAATTGAAACTGCTATGAATCATACTTCATATGCAAATGAGCACAAAGGAAAAAAGAGTAATGAAAGACTGGAGTTTTTAGGTGACGCAATTTTAGAATTAATTTCAAGTGAATATCTTTTTAATAAGTATCCTAGAATGCCAGAAGGAGAAATGACTAAAACTAGAGCTTATGCAGTCTGTGAAGATTCTTTAAGTATAGTGGCAAATAAGTTTGGCTTTAGTGATTTCTTACGAGTAGGAAAATGTGAGTCTAAAGTAAATGGTAGATATAGAAATTCAATTTTAGCAGATAGTGTAGAAGCTACAATTGGAGCAATTTATTTAGACTCAAATATAGAAAATGCAAAAGAGTTTATTCTTCCTAATATTATTCCTCAAATAGAGGACTATATTAAAAATGGTGGAAAAGATTACAAAACAAGATTACAAGAAAAACTTCAAGTACATGGTAACGTTAAAATTGAGTATAAACTAATAGGTGAAAGAGGACCTGACCATGCAAAAGTATTTGATGTTGAAGTTTTGTGTAATGGTGAAGTTTTAGGAAAAGGTGAAGGCCTAAGCAAAAAAGAAGCTGAAATGGATGCAGCAAAAAATGCTCTTCATATTCAAACTAAATAGGAGTGATTGCTTTGAAAAATATTTTAATTTCAGGGTATTATGGCTTTAATAATACTGGCGATGAAGCAATGATTGAAACGATGGCTACTCTTCTTGCAAAAAGAGATTGCTCTCTTACAGTATTATCTTCAAATCCAGATAAAACTAAAGAATTATATAATGTTCATGCATACGATAGATATAAACTAAAAGAAATCACAAAAGCAATAAAAAAAGCTGACTTAGTAATCTCTGGTGGTGGTACTTTGTTTCAAGATATAACAAGCAAAAAAAGTATTTGGTACTATTTAGGTATCATAAAGCTTGCTCAGTTATATAGAAAAAAAGTAGTTGTTGCATATCAGGGAATGGGTCCAATCGATACAAAATTTTATCGTAGAATGACAAAAGGTATTTTAAATAAAAAGAGTGTTAAGTTTGTTGGAATGAGAGATAATCAAGCAATTGAATACGCCAAAAAAATTGGAATAAAAGAAAACAAAATAGTTTTCTCATCAGATATGATTTTTATGATGAAACCTCCAGCAAAAGAAAGAATAGATAAGATAATAAATGATAACGTTCTTAATCTACAAGATAACGAAAAATTAATTGGTATTTCAGTTAGAGAATGGAAAGACAAAGATAGAACGGACAAACTCGCAGAAACTTGTGATTTAATAGTTGAAAGATACAATGCAAGAATCGTGTTTTTCCCATTTCATAAACCTAAAGATGCAGAAATTAGTAAAATAATAATGCATAAAATGAAACACGAAGATAAATGTACGCTTATGCCCAACAGATATTTGCCATCTGAAATTTTAGGTGCTATGGGAAGAATGAATGTAAACATTGGTGTAAGATTACATTCACTTATTTTTTCATCAATAAGCAATGTGCCAACAATAGGTATTTCTTATGATCCAAAAGTTGATGGATTTATGGATATGTTAGATTCCAATGCGGTTTGTACCTACGAAGAAATAGATAGTAAAAAGATTGCAGATGAAGTTGGAAGAATGCTTCAAGAAGGAAACTGCAATTACGAAGAAAAAATTAAAGAATTTAAAGAAGCTGGCGAAGCTACACTAGAGCGTATAATCGCTGAGATTTCGTAAAGGAGAAAAAATGTTATCTCAAGAAATAATTATCAACCTAACAAAAACCTCTAAAGAAGTTAGAAAAGATATACTTATTCAAATATATGAAGCTCAGTCTGGGCACCCTGGAGGAGCTCTATCTTGTGCAGATATTCTAACTACGATTTATTTTAATCACAAAAATGAAAACGACAAAGTTGTATTATCTAAGGGACATGCTTCTGCAGCTCTTTATGCAGTACTTGCAGAAAAAGGTGAAATACCTAAAGAAGAGTTAAAAACTTTTAGAAAATATAACACAAGGCTTCAAGGTCATCCTTCATCTAGAAAACTAGATAAAGTGGATGTTTCTTCAGGGTCATTAGGACAAGGACTTTCTATTGCAAATGGAATTGCAATGGGTTACAAATTAAACAAAGATAAAGATAGCAAAATATATGTTATTTTAGGTGATGGAGAAATTGCTGAAGGGCAAGTTTGGGAAGCAGCAATGACTTCAGCACATTATAAACTTAATAATGTAATTGCATTTTTAGATAATAATGGTTTGCAAATTGATGGAACAAATGATGAGGTTATGAAAAGCAAACCACTAGATAAAAAGTTTAAAGCGTTTGGATGGAATGTGCAAGTAATTGATGGACATGATTTTAATCAAATAAATGAAGCAATTGAAAAAGCTAAAAAAAGTAAAAAGCCAAATATGATAATAGCAAAAACAGTTAAGGGAAAAGGCGTAAGCTTTATGGAAAATCAAGTTAGCTGGCATGGAAAAGCACCAAATGAAGAACAATATGAAAATGCTATGAAAGAACTTGCATGAAATGAGGTGATTAAATGAAAGCAACTCGTGAAGCTTATGGTGAAGAGCTTGCAAAGCTTGGAAAGAAGAATAAAAACATTGTTGTTTTAGATGCTGATTTAGCAGGTGCAACAATGACAAAACATTTTAAAAAAGAATATCCAAAAAGATTTTTTGATATGGGAATTGCAGAACAAGATATGATGGGAACTGCAGCAGGACTCGTTATTTCTGGTAAAGTTCCTTTTGCAAGTACATTTGCAATTTTTGCTTGTGGAAGAGCTTATGAACAAGTTCGTAATGCAATAGCATATCCAAAATTAAATGTAAAAGTAGTAGGTACTCATGCAGGCCTCACTGTTGGAGAAGATGGTGCATCACACCAAGCAATAGAAGATATTAGTTTAATGCGTACAATGCCAAATATGGTAGTGCTTTCTCCTTGTGATGAAGAAGAAACAAAGTGGGCAGTTGACTTTGCATCAAAGTATGAAGGCCCTGTTTATTTAAGATTAACTAGACCCAAAGTTGAAAATATATATGGTGAAAATGCGGAAATAATTGTTAATGGATTTGATGAAAAAGAAACTACAAAAATTCAAAAAAGAAATATAAAGCCTAAATTTGAATTTGGAAAAGCGGTAATTCATGGAAGTGGAAAAGATGCAACAATAATTGCAACTGGTGTTGAAGTTCAAGAAGCATTAAAAGCAAGAGAAAGTCTTTTAAAAGAAGGAATAAATGTTAGAGTTTTAGATATCCACACAATTAAGCCAATTGATGAAGAAGCAATAATAAAATGCGCCAAAGAAACTAACAAAATTATAACTATTGAAGATCACAGTGTAATAGGCGGATTGGGTTCTGCTGTTTGTGAAGTTTTATCTGAAAATTACCCTGTAAAAGTTACAAGAATGGGTGTTAAAGATAAATTTGGTGGTTCAGGCAAATGGCATGAACTTCTTGAAAAAGAAGGATTAGTTGCAGAAGATATTATAAAAGTTGTAAAAGGATAAAAATTAAAAGGGAGAACTTTGGAAAACACAAAGTTCTCTTTTTTCCTCTAAACATTACTAGATTGTAACTTTTTTGTGACTTATTAGGTCTAAATGTTGATTAATATGCATTCTATTGTTACAATCATAGTGATTAAATGGGCGCATCACAAGAAAGTATACATAAATCAAGCAAAAAAAGCAACCAAAAGTAATATTATTTGGAGGATATAAATGATAGAGTTTAGAAATGTTACAAAGGTGTATTCAACCGGCATTGCAGCCGTCAATAATACAAGTTTGTATATAGAAAAAGGGGAGTTTGTTTTCATTGTTGGTGCAAGCGGTTGTGGTAAATCTACACTTATGAAGATGATAATGAAAGAAGTTGAACCTAATAGTGGACATATCTTTGTAAATGGTATAGATATTACTAGAATTTCAAAAAGAAGAATTCCAAATCTTAGAAGAAGCATGGGAATTGTTTTCCAAGATTTTAGACTTCTTCCAGATAAAACAGTATATGAAAATGTTGCATATGCAATGCGTGTTATAGAAGCAGATCCAAAAGTTATTAAAAGACAAGTACCAAATGTTTTATCTCTAGTAGGATTATTAGATAAAGCAGATGTTTATCCAGACCAGCTTTCAGGAGGAGAACAACAAAGAGTTGCAGTAGCACGTGCAATAGTTAATAATCCTTCTGTACTAATTGCTGATGAACCTACAGGAAACCTAGATCCAGAAACTGCATGGGAGATTATGAGCTTATTATCTGATATCAATCGTAGAGGTACTACAGTTGTTGTTGCAACACACGCAAAAGACATAGTAGATAAAATGCAAAAGAGAGTTATTGCAATTAAAAATGGTATGGTTGTCAGCGATAAAGAAACTGGCGGATATATAGAAGAACATGGCAATGGAATTATGGAAAATCCTACAGACTATTCTCATTTAAGCAAACACAACTTTCCTTGGTCTAGAAGAAAGGCAGGTGTTTAGCTATGAGTTTTAATACAATGGGTTATCTTATTAAAGATTCTTTTCATGGTATGAGAAAAGATATTAAAAACACTTTAATTTCGTTAGGCACGATGTTTGCTACAATGCTATTAATAGCTGTTGCATATCTTGTATATGTTAATGAAAATAAACTAATTGATGATACAAAAGATAGAAGTTCAAATATCGTAGCATATGTTGATGTTAATATGTCTGATGAAGATGCTAAAAAAGTTGGATATGAAATAGAAAATATAGTTGGTGTTACATCAAATACATATAGAGATAAAGATTATGCAATTAATCTTGCTAAAAGTATGAATCCAATTATGGTAGAAGGCTTTTCGGATGAAGTTTTAAAAACAATTTATCCTGCATATTTTGTTATTACTTTTGATGATGTATCGCTTGTAGATGTCATAGTTAATAGTATTAGCAAGCAAAATGGAATAGAAGAAATAACAGTAAATAAATATGCAGCAGAAAAGGCAAGAGATGCAGAAATATATAAAGCTATTGCAATTGTTGCGGTTATTTATATAGTTGAATTTTCAATTTTCTTAATGATGAATACTACAAAACTAATGATGTTCTCAAAGAGAAAAGAAATATCTATCATGAAATATGTTGGAGCAAAGAATAATTTTATTAGAGCTCCCTTTGCAATACAAGGAGTATTTACAGGACTTGTAGCTGTTGGACTTACAATGCTGTTAATTAATTTTGCATATCCTGCATTTATTCGTTCAATGACAACACTAGAAAATGGTTTTAGTTTTATATCTTTTGACGTGTTATATCAAAACTTATTAATTATACTAGTATCAATTGGTATATTTATAGGAATGGTAGGAAGCACTGCATCGATGAAGAGATACTTAGATGTTTAAAGTTATGGAACGCAAATTGTTCCGCAAGAAAAGAAGGTGAAAGTTACCAATGAAAAAGTTAATTTGTTTTATGTTAGTAGTATCTATGCTATTACCTACATTTTCAATTGCTGCGACGAAAGAGGAGCAATTAAAGAATACAAAGCAACAAATAACAGATACTAAAAATCAAATTAAACAAAATGAAAAAGAGCAAAAAAATGTTTTAGGTGAAATTAACAATCTTGAAACATCAATTAATACTACTGAAAATGAGATAGAAAGCACAAGAAAACAAATTTCAACAGTAGAAGGTAATATCAAAAATACTGAAGCAGATATACAAGTAAAACAAGCTGAATATGATAAAAACTATGAGCTTAGAAAAGACAGAATGGTAGCATATTACAAAGTGGGAAGTGTTTCTTTAGAAGAATCAGTGTCTAAAATTGACAATGAACCAGATAGGATGTATATGGAAAAAGCAATAGAAAAAGTAGTTGCTTATGATACAGAACTTATCAATATGTTAGAAAGGCAAAGAATAGCACTTGAAGAGAAAAAAGCTCAATTAGATGAACAAAAACAGAATTTGGCATCACTTAAAGAAAGTTTAGAAGTTAAACTTGCAGCACTAAATACCACAAAAGAGAAACGTAAAAATTATTTAAGCGTATTAGAAACAAATCATGAAGAACTTGAAAAATCAGTAGATAAAATGAACGCAGAAGCAGATAAACTTACAAAAGAAATTGCTGCTGCGGCTGCCAAAAATACGAAATATGTTGGTGGAAAAATGGTATGGCCACTTCCAGGCGCATACACAATTACATCACCTTTTGGCAATAGATTACATCCAGTTTTAAAGGTTTATAAGCTTCACACAGGTGTAGATATAGCAGGAGCTGGAGTAAATGGAAAACCAGTAGTTGCTGCGGCTGCAGGAACAGTAATAGTTGCTCAATATAATTCAGCATATGGTAATTATGTTGTAATAGACCATGGTGGTGGAATTACCACTCTTTACGCTCACTCAAGCAAATTAGAAGTTAAAGTAGGAGATAAAGTTAAAGCAGGACAAGAAATAATGAAAGTTGGAACTACAGGATATTCAACAGGTCCACATCTTCACTTTGAAGTAAGGGAAAATGGTAAATATGTAGATCCAATAGGAAAAGGATACATTAAAGTAAATTAATAAATAAAGATAAAAAACAGCCTAGAAATAGGCTGTTTTTTAGTTAACAATTATGTTAAAGAATTGTTACATTCAAAAAAATACCTCTTAAAAATGGTAAAATCTTAATGGGGAGGTTTGCCCCTAAATGTTAAATGCCATATTTTGGAGGTAATTTAAGTATGGGAAAAGTTTTAAACAAATTTAGTGATAATTTAATAACAAATAGTGTTCTTAAAAAGATATTACTATTGTGTTTGCTATTATATATTTTAGGAACTGTATTTTGCATTAACACTGCGTTCGCAGCAACTATAGATGAGCCTAACGCATTAATAATGGAATTTAAAATACCAGCAAATGCAGATACAGATGGAACGGGAACTACATTAATGCTTCCAATACCTTCGGGCTATACTCATTCGTATGCTGTTGATTGGGGAGATGGGAGTGCCGTTGCACAATTTGATGGAAATACAAATTTTCCTAGTCATGAATACACAAATAGTGAAGAAACTATTTATACAATTAAAGTAAGTGGAACGGTATATAAGCTTGGTTATTTTGGTACTGGTTCGGTACCAACAGCAACTAATACTTATAAGGACTATTATACATTCTGTGAGTACTTATATAGAGTTTTACAATTAGGAACTTTAAATTATGCAAAGCTTTCGTTTGGATATTGTAAAAATATGATTTCTTTTACTGCTCATAATAGTGGTTGCGTAAGTAATTTGAGATCAATGGAAGCAATGTTTTTAAGTTGTGCAAATTTGGAAAGCATTGATGTTTCAGTGTTTGATACCACTAATATAAGAGATATGACACATATGTTTTGTGGTTGTAGTAAAATTACCACACTTGATTTAAGTAATTTTAACACTTCTAATGTTACTAAAATGACAGAAATGTTTGGTAATGCTAGAAAATTACAATCATTAGATCTTTCAAATTTTGATACATCAAATGTTACTGATATGCAAGCTATGTTTTATCTTTGTAGCGAAATTACAAATATTGTTTTTTCAAACAATTTTAAAACTCATAATGTAGTAAATATGAGAAGTATGTTTGGTTCTTGTCAAAAATTAACATCTTTAGATGTATCTAATTTCGATACATCAAAAGTTACAGATATGAGCGATATGTTCGATCACTGTAAAATGCTTACGTCAATTGATGTTTCTAATTTTAATACTTCAAAAGTTACAAATATGTCATCTATGTTTGAAATGTGTTCATCATTGACTGCTTTAGATGTATCTAATTTTGATACAGCGCAAGTAAGAGATATGTCATGTATGTTTGATTCCATAAGAGTTTCTAATTTAGATTTGACACACTTTAATACTGCGAATGTTACTAATATGAGAGAAATGTTTTCTGGTGCAAAAGGAATGGATACTATTGATTTATCAAGTTTTGATACTAGAAAAGTTACTAATATGTACAAGATGTTTTATTATTCTGACTATAAAACACTTGATTTAAGTAGTTTTGATACACCACAATTAACTAATATGCAGGAAATGTTTAGACATTCAGAACTTTTAACAAGTGTGAAAATGACCAATTTTAATACTTCAAATGTTACAAATATGTACGGAGTGTTTGAAGAGTGTTATGGATTATTAAGTATTGAAGGTTTGGAACTTTTTGATACACATAGTGTAACAACAATGGCATTAATGTTTGAATATTGTTATAGGATTTCTAGTATAGATGTTAGTAACTTTAACACTTCAAATGTTACTACTTTAGAAAGAATGTTTAATGGTTGTTATGCCTTGTCTCAATTAGATGTTTCAGGTTTTAATACTTCAAAAGTTACAAGTATGGTTTCAATGTTTGATTCTTGTAGAAGCATTGAGTATTTAGATGTAAGCGGTTTTGATACATCAAAATGTAAGTATTTAGTTGCGATGTTTGATGGATGTGAAAAATTAGAAAGCATTGATGTATCTAGTTTTAGGTTTGATAGTTTAAATCATTCAACTTGTGGTATATCATTGATTGGATATTGGCCAATAGATATAGATCTCATGTTTAGAGATTGTAAGAGCCTTAAAACATTAGATCTTTCAACATGGGATACAAGTATTATTAATAAACCATATGGATTATTTCAAGGTTGTAATAATCTTGAAACAGTTTTGCTTGGAGAAAATTTTGACAAATTAAATGGAAAATATCAATTTTCTGGATGTAGTAATATAAAAGCAATTATTACATTGCGTGATATATCTGACTCAGCAGATGCTCTACTTGTAAGTACAGATAATAATCTTAGCGGATTTGAAAATGTAATCCTTTACGTTCCTGACACAACAAGTGAAGGATACTATGAAGCGTCAACAGATTATGCTTCAGTATTTTCTAGTACACAAGATAATGGTTCTGACCTTTATAGAGTAAGACCTATTTTGGAAGTGGTTGGTGATAACCCAAAAACAATAAATGCTGGAACTACTTATACATTAGCACAAGATGAAGGTGCAAGTGTAGCAGGATACTCGTTTAAAACTGAAAGTGATAATGCAGTATTTACTGATTTTGGATATAGTGTAGAAACATCAGGCTTACCAATTACATTAACATCAAATTCTACTGGAGATGTTACTTATACTTTGAAGAGGAATGTAAATAGTACAGAAGAAACTGGAATGATTGTGACGAGAAACCTTCAATCTGGTGTTGGTGTTGATGAAGCAAATGCCCTTATAATGGAGTGGAAGATACCTGCAAATGCGGGAGGATTAGCAAACAAGAGTGAAACTGGCTTTGGAAATTGGGTAGAAGGTTCAAGCGGAAGTGGTACGTATGTTGAACTTCCTATATCATCTGCTTCTACCAATTCTTTTGTGGTTGATTGGGGAGATGGAAGTTCAATAGAAATGTTTGATAACTCTGCATATTTTCCGCAACATAAATATACAAATACTACTGAAACAAATTATACAATCAAAGTTAGTGGAAATGTTCATATGTTTGGATATTCAGACGGAAATACAGTAACTAAAAGTAATACATATAGAGTTTATTACTCGTTTACTAATTACATAATTTCTGTGCAACAATTGGGTGTTTTGCATTCTTATTCATATGCATTTTCTATGTGTAAAAATTTGACATCATTTACTACAGGTACTAATGCTTGGTCAAGTGATATTACGGATATGAACTCAATGTTTCTACATTGTGATAATTTGACAGAGCTAGATACTTCTTCGTTTAATACTTCAAAAGTCACATCTATGAGAAAAATGTTTTCATATTCAGCAATTAAAAACTTGGATTTAACCAGTTTTGATACATCAAAAGTTCGTGATATGTCATATATGTTTGATCATGCTTCAAAACTAGAGCATCTCAATGTTTCTTCTTTTAACACTTCTATGGTTGATGGTATGACTTCAATGTTTAATTCGTGTATTTTACTGGAGGAATTGGATGTTTCTAATTTTGATACAAGTAATGTAGCTAATATGCGAGATATGTTCAATAGTTGTAAAAAAATAACGTCATTGGATGTGACTAATTTTAATACATCAAATGTAATTTCTATGCAAGGTATGTTTGAAGTTTGTGTTGCTTTAGAGGAAATAGATATATCAGGCTTTGATACCTCTAATGTAACAAATATGGCTGGAATGTTTTCATTTTGTAATGTTTTATCTGCAATAGATGTTTCGGGATTTAATACAAGTAAAGTCACAGATATGTCTTTTATGTTTAGTGCTTGTAATGCAATTAAGTATCTAGATTTATCAGGCTTTAATACTCAAATGGTTATTGATATGAATCATATGTTTAGTAATTGTAGTGAACTAATTGATATAGATGTTTCGAACTTCAATACATCTAATGTGGTATATATGTATGGCATGTTTAATGGTTGCACAAAAGCAAGAGTACTAGATGTTTCAAACTTTAATACTGAAAAAGTAAATAGTTTTGAATTTCTTTTTGCTGGCTGCAAAGCATTAACAACTCTGGATGTATCAAATTTTGATACTCATAATGCAAGAAATTTTGCCTATATGTTTTCAAATTGTTGTAATGTTGAAACTATTGATGTAAGCGGCTTTAATACTGAAAATGCAACAGTAATGAATAATATGTTTTATAAGTGCTCTAGTGTAAATACACTAGATGTTAGTAATTTTAAATTTGATAGCTTAACACATTTAGCAAATGAAAATAATGAGTCTCAAGCGGCACATTGTATATTTAAAGAGTGTAGTTCGTTAGAGTATATTGATTTATCTGAATGGGATACGTCGAATTTAACAAGTTTATTTGAGATGTTTAGAAATTGTTCTTCTTTGAAAACAATAGTATTAGGTGATAAATTTGACAAATTATATGGAAATAATACATTCCTAAATTGTTCTTCTCTTCGCTCTATTATTGTAACCAAAGATATATCTAATTCTAATGATGCTTTGAATATAGGAATAGAAAATGATTTGTCAAATTTACCAAATGCAATTTTATATGTTCCAAATACTACATCTGAAGATTTTTATGAATCTGCAACAAACTACTCAACAATTTTTGCAGATAGTAGAGATAACGGTGCAGATTTATATAGAGTAAGGCCAATATTAGAATTAGTTGGAAATAATCCTTATAAAGTTAGAATTGGCAGAAATTACACGCAAGCTAATGATGCTGGTGTTAAAGTAGCAGGTGCTTCAATTATTACAGATACGAATAATATTATTTATACAGAATTAGGATATTCAATTATTACAAATGGCCTTCCAATAGTTCTTTATAATAATGGTGATGAAGCATATGTAGATTACAACTTAGTAAGAACCGTAAATGGAATAGGTTCAACTATTGCAACAGTACGTAGAAATGTTATTTGTAGTGATGAACCTTATGGAGTTATTTATTCAGATATTACAAGTAATGTAGGAGCAATACAAAATGACATTTTACAAATTTCAAAAACTTCAAATCATCTAATTAAACTGGGAACTGGATATTTAGGCGAAATAGATGAACCATATTTGGAAATAAGCTTGATGAAAAAGAATGGTGTAAATCAAAATGGTACTGGAATTTATCAATATATATCTAATTTGAGCAATGTAATTAAAATAAAAGATTTGAAAGATAATGTGAATTTAAGTGTTGTAAATTCAACAGATTCGGAAAATCATCAATCATACAGATTAAACGATGTTGCTGAAGAAGAACAAATCCAAATAGATTTCTTAACAGGACTTGCTAATGGCTCATACAAAATTAGAATGGTACTTAAAGATCAAGCAAATAAAGAATATTCTGAAGAAGCAATCATTGTCGAAGTAAATGACTAAAATTATTAAAACAAAAATAGGACGCCCATTATTTTTTAATGGACGTCCTTAAATTTTTTTGTATTTATATTGTACAAATTCCACCTAAAGTCTTGTACGAATTAAATGCTGATTTATTATGATAATCGTACGTGTCAGAACCACCAATAACTGCAATATCTCCGCTTTTTACTATTCCCATATCTTTTGAAAAACTAATACCAGAATTTACCATTTTATCGGCATAATCTTTATCTACATATATTGGTGTAACACCCCAGAAAAGATTCATTTGTCTTGCTGTTAATTTGTTTGGAGTAATTGCTACTATATCACAATAAGGTCTAAATGATGCAATTGCTTTTGGAGTATTACCATGTTCTGATAAAGAAAAGATTGCATTTGCATCTATTTGCATTGCTATTTCACAAAGTGCATGTCCAACTACTAAATCAGATGTAACATTTTTTAAATCACCACTTCTGGTTTTTCTATTAAGTAGTAACCAGTGATCCATTTGAGCTTCTATTTGTTCTGCGATTTTCCCCATCATTTTTACACATTCAACAGGATATTTTCCTGATGCTGTTTCTCCAGAAAGCATTATTGCTGATGTGCCATCTAACACAGCATTTGCAACATCGCTAACTTCTGCTCTTGTTGGGCGAGGGTTAGACATCATACTTTCTAACATTTGGGTTGCAACTATTACTTGTTTTGCCTGATCTAAGCTTTTTTGTATAAACTTCTTTTGTAGCATTGGTACTTGTTCCATTGGTATTTCTACACTTAAGTCTCCACGTGCTACCATTATTCCATCAGAAACATCAAGGATTTGATCAAATTTTTCAACACCTTCAACGTTTTCAATTTTAGATATTATTTTAATATAATCTGCTTTATATTCTCTTAATACATCTCTTATTGCTGTAATATCTTCAGGCTTTCTAACAAAAGATACGGCAATAATATCGAATTCATTTTGAATTCCAAAAATTATATCTTTTCTATCTTTATCGCTTAGTAGGGGAAGGTTTAGTATTAATCCAGGAACATTAATTGATTTTCTGTTTGATAATTTTCCACCATTTTTAATAAGGCATCTAATATTTTTGTCCTTTATTTCTAGAACTTCAAGTTCAATTAAACCATCGTTTACTAGTATTCTACTTCCAACATTAACATCGTTATAAAGGTCCGCATAATTTACATATACATGAGTTTCATCTCCTAAGCATTCTTCATGCATTAGAGTGAATTCATTACCTTCTTGTAAATTAACTTCATCTTCAGAAAATTTTCCAATTCTAATTTCTGGTCCTTTAGTATCCAACATAAGGGGAATAGGAAGGCCTAAATCTTCACGAACTCTTTTAAATAAGTCAATTCGCTTTTTTTGTTCTTCATAATCACCATGTGAAAAATTTATTCTTGCAACATTCATGCCAGCTTTACAAAGTGCTACTAATGTTTGATAATCATCAACTGCAGGACCTAAAGTACAAACAATTTTTGTCTTTCTCATTTTGTTCAATCCTTTCATAATATAATGGCGACCATAGGTCGCCTTAATTAATTAGTTTTCTATCCACTTAACAAGCGACATATCTTGTTTGTTAATAAGCATTTCATGACGAGGAAGTACGCGGAATGTATAACCATAATTTCCACCATTGTCTATGTTTATAGTGGTCTTATATTCAAATTTTCCATTTCCTAAGTCATTAGATAGCTCCATTTCTTTACAAAAACTTCCAGAAAGCTTTTCGCCATTTAGGAACTTTCCATAGAATACTTCGCATACGATTGAAGATGGAGAAATAGTACCTAAATCTACTTGACAAATTAAATCTAGAGCGTCTCCAGCTTTCATTGATACTTCTTCAGAAATTGAAGGAGCTTCAATTTCTACTTTTTTCCAACAATTTTTAATTTTGTCTTTCCAATTACTAAATTCTTCAACTTTTTCAACATTTGAATATTCGCCTTCTATTGCAGAAATTTGAGGAATGTATAGTTTTTCTAAGTAATCGCAAAGCATTCTATTTGTATTATAATTTCCACCAACAGATTTGATTGAATTTTTCATCATTCTAATCCAATCTTTGTTGATGCCTTTTTGATCCTTACTGTAGTATAAAGGCATAATCTCATTTTCTAGTATTTGATAAATACTCTTGCTATCTGCATTATCTTGTAATTCGTAGTTGGTATATTCTGTATTATCTCCAATTGCCCAACCATTTTTACCTTGTTCGTAACCTTCAAACCACCAACCATCTAGTATACTAAAGTTAAGCACACCATTTAAACCAGCCTTTTCACCAGATGTACCAGATGCTTCAAGAGGTCTTCTAGGATTATTTAACCAAACATCAACACCACTAATTAAATATCTTGAAACAAACATGTTGTAGTTTTCTAGAATTACTACTTTATTTTTAAATTGTGGCATCTTTGAAAATTCATAAATTTCTTTAACTAATTCTTGCCCTTGAAGATCTGCAGGATGTGGTTTTCCTGCAAATATAATTTGAACTGGACGAGAAGGGTTATTAAGTAGTTGAGTAATCTTTTCAATATCTCTAAAAATTAAATCTGCTCTTTTGTAGGTTGCGAATCTTCTTGCAAAACCAATTGTAAGAGCTTTTGGATCTAATAGATTGTCTACTTCATTTATTTCATCAATTGATTCGTTATTTCTAATTTTTTGATTTCTAATATTTTCACGAACCATCTTGATTAATTTCATTTTTTGCTCTTGGTGAATCTTCCAAAGTTCTTCATCTGGTATGTTGTCTATGTCGTTCCAAATATCTCTTTCATGAACTTTTTCTTGCCAGAATGGACGCATATATGCGTTGTATAATTCTTTTAAGTTAGGAGCAAGCCATGTACATGTATGAACTCCATTTGTAACGTAATCTATTGGAACTTCTTCTAATGCTGTGTTTGGCCATAGAGTAGAGAATAATCTTTTTGAAACATCTCCATGAAGTTTTGATACACCATTTCTTTTTCCAGCAACTTTAAGTGCTAGAACAGCCATATCAAATCCATTTACTGGAAGGTTTTCATCTCTAGAACCCATGATTAAAAAGTCTGCTCTAGAAACGCCAAGTGTTTCTGAATAATTTGCAAAATATCTATCCATTAAGTCTAATGGGAATATATCGTTTCCAGCAGGAACTGGAGTATGAGTGGTAAATATTGTGCATGAAGAAGCCATTTCTTTTGCTGTCTTAAATGAAACGTTTTTCTCAGCCATTAGTTTTTTAATAACTTCAAATACAACAAATGAAGAGTGACCTTCGTTCATGTGATAAATTGTAGGATTGATGCCAAGAGTTTGTAACAACTTCATACCACCAATTCCTAGAATTATTTCTTGTTGAATTCTCGTTTCTTGGTTTCCACCATAAAGCTTTAAAGTGATAGCTCTATCTTGTTCAGAGTTTGTATCAATATCTGTATCCATTAAGTAAAGAGTGATTCTTCCAATATGAATTTTCCAAACTTTTAAGTATACAATTCTGTTTTGAAGAGTAACTGAAATTGTTAAGTTTGAGCCATCTTCATTTTTAACAGGAAGTATTGGAAGGTCGTCCATATCAGCTCTTGAATATTCAAAAGTTTCAGAACCATCTTTATTGATTAATTGGTTGAAATAACCATCTTTGTATAATAACCCAACAGGATAGAAAGGAATACCTAAGTCTGAAGCTGACTTACAATGGTCGCCTGATAAAATTCCAAGACCACCAGCATAGATAGGCAATACTTCATCTAATCCATATTCGGCACTAAAATATGCTATTTTAGCATCTTTAAATTGGGGATATGTTTTTGAAAAATATGTTTCAGAAGCTGACATATAACCATTAAAGTTTTCCATGACCAAATCATATTCTTTAAGAAATTCTTCGTCTTTAGAGATTTCTAAAAGCCTTTTTTGATTAACTTCAGCTAAAAATTTGATAGGGTTTTTATTAACCTTTTTAAATAAATCTGAATTAATATAATCATATAATCTTAATGCATAAGTATACCATGACCACCATAGGTTATTGGCTAAATCATAAAGACCAGCAATTCTTTCAGGTAGTTGTGGCTTAACATTAATTTTTCCAAATACGTACATAACAAATTTCCTCCTTGGTAAAACGCATAAAAATTCATGCTAAAAAAATAAAATATATCATATTAATTATCATTCAAAATGTTGTAAAAGTCAAATAAAAATGATATCTCAAAAATTATTTTTTTATTAGTTTTTTGTAACATAAATGTAAGATATAAAACGCAAAATTTCTTGAAAAAAAAGTAGTATTTTAATATAATATATAGTGACTTATTATATGAGGTGAGATAATGATTAAACGTGTACTAAAGAATAAACTAGTCTCACTCGGATATGGAGCGGGTTTTGTTGAACAAAAACTTCGCGATTTTCCAGTAACCGTAGATGCTAGTAAATATACTGAAGGGGAATTAATGCAAAAGGTTGAGGTTATAGAATTTGATGAGCCAAATGCAGATATCCCAAGATTTTATCTTAATATATCATATAACTTTATTGATAGATTTGTATTCGATGGCAAGGTAGATACTTTTGCCAAACTTTCTGTTGTCGGAAGTCAAATCATGATTTGCGATTATAGTCTTTCAGATAAGCTATGTATTATTGGTGTAACAGCAGATGCAAATATTGCTATTCTTTGCTATACGCCATCGCGTGAAGCTACTTACAGGTTTGCTGGTAGAACATACGAGGAGATTTATGGAGAAGAAAGAGAAAACGAAGCAAATGACTACTATCAAGCTTTAACTTCTAATGGCAGAGTGCCAAATCTTAAAGCCAAAGATATTCTTTATTCTTTAATGGCGGAATATGTCATAGACATGATTCTTATCAATAATCTAAATCCACGTTTAAAACTATATGATAATGCACAAAAATTTGCGGAAATAATTACAAATTATCGTTATAAATATATCAATAGAAGAATTAATCGTATTGAGTATGTCGAAAAAATAGTTGAAGTTAAATATAAAGGTTCAGGCGTAAAAATCGGTAATATTTCTAATGACCCATATTTACGTTTATCTGAGGTTAACCAATGTGCAGATTTTTCACTTACAAAGCCTACTTATGCATGGATTGTTAACGAAGCTAATCAAGAAGAACTTGCAATTTATACAGCTTCTGAACGTTACAACAAAAACACATATAGGGACCTTCTAGATTACAAAGAAGATCCTGCTTTAAAAACTGAAGTTGATAGATGCAGTATTAGATTTTCTTCAGAAGTTGGATATGCTGTTTCTCGTCAATACGTTGCTTCTGTTCTAAAAAAACTTAATAAAGAGTTAATCGTTCTTCCTTTAGATTTTATAAGGAAACATACTCAAGAAAGTTACGAATATATCGAACCTCTTAGATATAAATTTACTGTTATGAAAAGCAGAAAAGAATTTGAAAATATTCTTTACAATGCTATCGAAAATAATCTAAATGGTCGTTATAAATTTAGATATGTTGAAAAACTAAGTGGTATTTACCTTACAATTGGTAATAAGCTTAATTATTCTGATGCTGCAGGAAACTTTATTAGAAAACAATCTGTAGCAGATTTCAATATTAACTACAATGCTGCAGTTATTAAAAGAGAAACAATCATAGATAATCGTTCTATTCCTCAATTAATGGGATATATATACAAAGATATGGATGCTTCAGGAACAGATATGCTTCCAGTTCCAAGTGTTGAAGTTGTGTTTTATTTTCCAGAGCTTGCTTGCATAGGAAGAGACGTTGAAATGTACAATGGCACTGCCATTGAACTTGCAAGAGGCGATGGAGAGACTTCATTTGGTGAAATTGGTATGGCTCCTATTAATAATACATCTGTTTCAAGACCTCGTGATCCTAATGAAAAATATGTTGTTGTTAAATATTTAAATTCAGATGGAGAAACACTTAAGGAAAATGTTGTAAGAGATGTTGTTGTTGGAAGTATTTATACTCCAGAAATGATACCAATTATTAGTGATAGACAAGGTAGAGATTGGATTACTGAATCTAATCAAATGCCAAGCATACAAGTTTCAGCTGATAATACTCAAAATGAGGTTGAAGTTAGATACGTTAAAAGAATTGCTAGAGTTAGAATTAACTACATCAATAAACAAGGCCAAGAAATTCATCCGCCTGTTATTAAAAATATGCAAGTTGGTGAAAATTTTGATTTGGTTGAAGCAAATAAATTTGTTGATACTCAAGGCGTAGAGTGGAGTTTATATCAAAGCAATCCTGCAAGACTTGCTATTTCAGATGTTGAGTCAACTAACGTTATTACTTTGATTTATGATGTTATTAAAACTGATGTATTTATTTCATATAAGACTCGTGCAGGTATTGAATTAAAACCACAAGAAAAAATATCAGCAATTGCTACAAAAGATTTTGCTGCTGACCCACCTTTGGAGATTATTGATAATAATGGACTTGTATGGGAGTTTGGTACAGATTCAAAGAGTGTTATTTCAGTAGTTGAAAACGAGTTAAACTTAGTTGAATTATTCTACGATGAAAAGAAAGCTAAAGTTGTTACTTCGTTTATTAACGAAGAAGGTATAAAAATTAAAGATGACGTTGTTGATTTTGTTCAAATTGGTAAACAATTTGCGCCAAAATTTGAAAGAGATTATACCGATATTTATGGCAAGTGTTGGGAATTTTCTAGAATTGATAGACAACAAATTACAGTTTCAAGAGATGAAACACAAAACATTTGTATAGTTTCATACGAAAAAGTTGTAAGCAGAATTATCGTTTCTATGCTTAATGATCAAGGTTCTAGAATTAAAGATGATATTATAGAAGAAGCACAAATCGGTACAACTTATACTCCAGCAACTATTAGTGAAATTGAAGATAGTAATGGACTTGTTTGGACTTGTATTGATAAGAAAAAGTCATTATTGATTTCTAGAAGTGAAGTTCAAAACAGAATAACATATCAATATGAGCCTTTAATCACTACGGCAACATTTAAGTATGTTAATGATGAAGGTATCGAATTAATACCTAATAAGCAAATGAGAATTCAAGCAGGTAGTCTTGTTTCACCAGATTATATTGCATCAATTACATCTGATGATGAAAGAGGATGGATTGTTTCTCCTTCTAATGCTAGATCGTTTAGAACAAGTAAACACATTGAAGAAAATACATTCATTGTTCAATACGAAAAGAGAATGGTTAACATTACACTATCATTTAGAAACATCCACGGAATGACTATTAAACAAGATTTAATTGTTGAAGGACAAATTGGTAGTGAATATAGTCCTTTACTTTATGAAAGAGTTACAGCAGATAATGGCGAACGACTTATGATTGCAAGAACTGAGCCTGAAAGATTATTTGTTAGAGAAAATAGTAGATTTACTTTAATATATGATGAAATTAAAGCTCGTGTTACTGTTAAATGTATTAATATCAGTGATGGTTCACCAATTATCAATGATATAATGATTACTACAAAACTTGGTGGTGTATTTGTTCCAAATATTCAACAAAAAATATTTGATAAGAATAAACTAAGATGGACATATTGTGGCGAGCCAGCAATGAGCATCGTTGCCAAAGAGAATGATCAAGAAAACATTATTATGCTAAAGTATGAACCAGATATGGTTAATGTTACATTAAGATATGAAAATGAAGCTGGTCAATTGGTTCATGAAGATGTCATTAAGCAAGAGCAAATAGGTAATGTAATTGCTATTGCAGAATATGAAAAACTAATTGAAGAAAATGGTATGGGATGGAAGCTTCTTAGAATGACAAGACATTCTTTGGAAGTTGACGAAGATGATACCAAGAATATGGTTATTTCAGACTATGTTCCATTGATGACAGAAGTTGTTACAAGGTACATTGATGATAATGGTAATGAATTAGCATCTAGTAAATCTGAACAAGTTCAAGTTGGTGTATCATTTAATCCTGTAATTCTTGATAAAGTTACAGATAATATTGGCAAAGTTTGGGAATATTCTAAGATTAATGTAGAAACATTAAAGATCGTAGAAGGACCTAATAAGGTTAATATTAAATACGTTCCTTTGTTAAGCAATGTCACAAATTCTTATTTTGATTCAGAACACAACAAGATTGTTACTGATGAAGTAGAAGAAATTCAAGTTGGAACTATTTATTCAGCTAAACAAAAAGAAAGAATCATAGATGAAGAAGGCAAATACTGGATCTTTAAGAAGAATTCAAGAGATACAATTAAGATTCAAGAAAATGAAAGTGAGAACATTATTAGTTATTTCTATGATAAAGAAATGATAGATGTTGTTGTTACTTTTGCTACTAATAAAGGTGAACTACTAGCAAATAATAGACAAGTTAAACTTCAAATTGGAAGCAAATATAATTTAGCTCCTGAGGAAGTATTAAAAGATGCTAAGAAACTTTATTGGAAAGTATCAGAATCAAATACTCTTGACGTAGTTATTTCGCCTGAAAAAGATAAAAATAATTTTATAGTTTCATATGATGAATATATGGTTAATGTATATGATAAATGTGTTCATTTTGAAACAGATGAAGAACTAGTAGAACCAGAAATATCACAACATCAAGTTGGTAGCACATATCAAGTTAAGATTAAAGAAACTGTAATTGATGATCAAGGTAGACACTGGTTACAAGCGTTTGGTACAGATAACTCAATTTTCGTATCTAAGTATAAAATTGATCCAATTATAATTTCTGCAGACGAAGAAAAGAATGTAACATATGTTAAATATAAGCCAAAACTAATTGAAGTTCATGTTAAATATGTTGATAGTGTTGGTAAAGAAATCAAAACTGAAGAAACTAGAAAGATTCAAATTGGTACAGTATTCAGTGAAGATGTTCCACCAAAGATTACAGATTCTTTAGGAAACAAATGGGCATACAATCCAAAGAATCAAAAAGACTTTGTTATTACACAAGATGTTGATCAAAACAATGTTCTTCTTACATATGAAGAAGAAAAAGCTACTGTTACATACAAGTATGTAAATGATAAAGGAGATGAAATTAAAGAGCCATATACACAGCTTTGTCAAATTGGTGGTCACTTTATACCACAATATGATTCTATTATTACTGACGATAATGAATGTGTTTGGGAATATCATGAAAGAGATAGAGAGTCTATTGAAGTTAGTGAGGAAGACAGTGAAAACATTATTACTTTAATCTATATTCCATTAACTATTGAAGTGCTTGTAAATTACGTAGATTTGTGGGACAACGAAATCTCAGAACCAAAAAAATTAAAAGGTCAATTAGGAAGTATATATACACCGGAAATATCAAAAGACTTTAATGATAAAGAAGGAAAACTATTTAGATTTAAGTCTGTATCACCAGAAGAGCTTAAGATAAAAGACTTAGCTATTGGTTCTAGTAAGACTCCAAACGAATTTACTGCTAAGTTTGAACCAATTAATAGTGATATGATTATTCGTTGTGTAGATTTAGATGGTAACTTGTTAAGAGATGAAGAAAAAGTTCATTTACAAGTTGGCTCAAAATATAATCCAGAGCCTGCCCAATTCATTAAAGATAAAAAGGGAAATGAGTGGGAATTAGTAAATGCTAAGAGAGATGAAGTAGTTGTCTTTGAAAATTCAAATGAAAATGTTCTTACATATTCTTATGATGTTGCTAAAGCAGATGTTGTTATAAGATTTGTAAACATGGATGGCATTGTTATTAAAGAAGAAGAAAAAGTTTCACTTCAAGTAGGCGCTGAATACAATGCTTCACCTGAAGAAATTGTATTTGACCAAGAAAATAGAAAATGGCATATGCTTGATGTTAAACCTCTAAATCTTACAGTTGGAAGTATCAACAATATTGTAACTGTTATTTATCAAGAAGAGAAAGCTAGAGTTACTATTAAGTATGTTGATGAACAAGGAAATATTCTTAAAGCTAATGAAAGCCAAGAAGCTCAAATTGGCTCTAAGTTCTCACCAAGGATTGCAAATAAAGTTATTTATAATGCAAACGAAATTTGGAGATATCAAAAAACAGAACCTTATGAGATTACTATTTCTGAAAACGATAATGAAAATGAAGTAAAAGTAATATTCTCTAATGCAGTTCTTCAAGGTGAAGAAGAAGAGAAAGAAAAGGAACTTGTTAATCCATTTGCTAATACTATGACAGAAGAAGAAAAAGCTGCTATGGAAGAACAAGAAAGTAAGGAAGCAGAAAATGCAGAAGTTGCTGAAGAAGACACAGAAGAACCAGTTGAATTTACAGATGAATTCTTAAAAGGTCTTGCTAGAGCAATGCAACTTACTAATGGTGAAAAGAAGACAATAAATAAATTAAATGATATTAATGACCAAATCATTACTATCATAAGACAATCTGGAGAAGCTTATAAATCAGGAAGTACTTCTTTTGATTATTCTGAAGTTGAAAAATTAATGGTTGATGAAAAAGAAACTATTAAAGCAGGTCTTAATAGAATTATTACAAGAGATAGAACAGGTGCAAACCTACTTAAGATTTTTGAAAGTATTACTTCTTCAGAGTTATCTGATAAACTATTAGGAAAGCTACAACAAAGAAAAGCTATTACACTTACAGATTACTTCATAGATAAAACTATAGAAGATATGGAAAAGGCAAGGTATATTAGCGATAGAGGTAAGAATTTAGCAGAGCTTGAGATAATTGAAATTAAACTACAAGATAAGAAACTAAAAGATCCAAGTGAGTTATTGAATCTTAAAACTTTATTGCAATATGAAAAATTAATGCTTGAAAATTACTATAAAGAAAGAACATTATCTGCAGATAATTTCTTTACAGATCCAAATGCAAAACCAAGCTATAGCGCAGAAGTAATTGCTGGTGTTGACATGCTACTTATGAAACAGGCATTAAATATCTTTGGCAGAGATAATCTTTCTACAGAACAAAGAGTTGAAATTGAAGCAATACTTAAGATTTTAACACCTGAGCAACTTACTTCACTTAAAGACAAAGTAAATGCTTTAGATGGAAAACTTAAGAGAAATGCACAAGGCATTATTAAAGACTTTGAAAAAGGAAAATAAGGAGTGATTATTGTGACAAAGAGTAATCAAAAATTTGTATTACTTTTGTTGGGCATAGTATTTTTGCTTGGATGTTTTTCTTGTGTATATGCTGATTTAATTTCTGTCCCTGAAAAGGATACTAGAATAGCATCGATCGAAGAATTATTTGAAGTAGATACACATCTTCATATTGAGGGAAAAGCTATAGAAAAGACTATTGAAGTTAATATGGGTGATGGAAGCGGTGTTAAGTATTACACTGCAAAAACTGATTACTTATATAGGTTATCAATTCCTACTAGAGATGGTTACATTTTTAGAGGTTGGGATTTTGATGGTAAAAAAGTTTGCAATGGTTGGCTTATGAATTCAGATGGAAGTGTTGCAGAAGTCGGAGATTATTTAGATGGGAAAAGTCTTCCAAAAAGCATTACAGCACTATGGATAATGGCTGGAACAAAATATACTATTACTATTGATTCTCAAAAATGGGGTGAAGTATCACCAAATGGCAAAGTTCAAGTAGAAGCTGGAGAAAATTTAGAATTTACTATAAAATCTGATTATCTTGCTGAGGTTATGTATGATAATAAAGTGCTATATCAAGAAGAAGATGGTTCTTATATAATTAGAAATATTACAAAAAATGGAACAGTTGATGTTACTTATTATGATACAGAAAACTTTGACCAAGTATTTGAATTAGTAAGTAGTTACACTCCAACCAATGGTGCAATTGCAAATGGAATTGTTATTTTGGAATTTAACTACAATAATGATGGAGAAACTCCAAATGGAAGATATACAAGTAGTTATTATAGAAAATACAAAGTACTCCCACAAACTAGAGAAGGATATACATTTATTGGTTGGAAAGATGCCAATGATAAAATATTTAAAGTAGGTGATACAATCGATATTTCTCCCAATAAGAGAATAGCGGGTGGACCATTTATTGCTCAATGGAAGATAAAAGCAGTAAGTAACTTTAGAGATGTTGACACAGATGATTGGTTTTTTGATAATGTTAACTATGTAGTGGACAAAGGCTTATTTAAGGGAGTTACAGATGATGAATTTGCACCAAATGGTTCATTAACAAGAGGAATGTTAGTTACGGTATTATATAGATATGCGGAGGCTAAGACTACTAAAAAATCAAAGTTTGCAGATGTTGATGAAAATATGTATTATTCATCACCTATAGCTTGGGCATCTGAAAAGGGAATTGTTAACGGAGTAGGAGATAATAAATTTGACCCAGAAGTTAGCATCACCAGACAAGATTTAGTTACTATATTATACAGGTTTGCAAAAACTCAAAAGATTTCTATAAGTAAAAAGAAAGACCTATCATCATTTGAAGATAAAAACGAAGTTGCAGAATATGCAAAAGATGCAATTCAATGGGCAATCGGTTCTGGCGTCATGAATGGTAGAACAAAAGATACTATTGCTCCAACAGGAACTGCAACAAGAGCAGAAACTGCAGCCATGATGCAAAGGTTATCAGAGCTTAAAAAATAATATAAAAAAGAGAAGTGATTTAATCACTTCTCTTTTTTTATTTTGCATAAATTGAATAGTCTATATTTGGAAAAATCTTATCTTTATACATAACATTTTCTAAATAGTCTTCATTTATTTCATGCTTATCTATCATGTCTGCAAGTGCATTAAAACGCCCTATATGGTCTTTTAATCGCTTGTGAGCATATTCTACCATGGTATTCATAGTAACAATAAATGGCCAGTCACTGCTTTGTGCAAGTAATAATTCTCTTGCACATTGATTAAGTGCTTTTCTTTCTAGCTCAGTAGGTTGTGTAATACATCTTGCTAAATAGGTCATTCTTTCTCCTGCCGCATGAAGATGTTTGTACATATAGTCGTTACCAGGATTAATCCAAACTTCTGAATAACCATGTGCACCCCAAGTTGAAATAGCTGGTGATGATTGCTGAATAGTAGGGTATTTAGATAAGTATTCAGAAGGTGTAATCAATTCAAAAGTATCTTGATTATAATGAATCTTTTTAAATAATACATACAACCAATAAGGACCTTCAAACCACCAGTGTCCATATAATTCTGCATCATATTGTGATGTAATTATTGGTGGAATAATCATGTTTGGAGCTGATTGATTTATTTGGTCTACTCTAGAATACATGAAGTGGTCTGCTTGCTGTTCAGCAATTTCCATTGCCCAATCAGGATGATAAAAATCTTTGTTGTTTGTTTTACCAGTGATTCTATGATATTTAAGACCAGTATCAACTCTATGTCCAGATTTTGCAACAAATGGTTTTATATATTCCCAATCAGATTCAAATCCAATGTCTTTATAAAATTCTCTATAGTTTGGATGACCAGGATAACCTGTGATAGAACTCCAAACTTGTTCACTACTTTTTAGGTCTCTTCCAAAAGCTGCAATTCCATTTGGTGAAATAATAGGACTTAATGTTCCATAAATAGGAGTAGGGTCTGCATTTGTAATACCATGTGTTTCTAAAAATATATATCTAATTCCAAATTCTTTTAATGCATCTTCTAATTCTGGAATATA
The DNA here is from genome assembly GCA_947164995.1 of uncultured Clostridia bacterium. Lineage (GTDB taxonomy): Bacteria > Bacillota > Clostridia > TANB77 > UBA1234 > RGIG6105. The sequence goes on along the minus strand of CAMUYU010000004.1, from coordinate 25,852 downwards.
TGCGCATTCTGAAAGCCACATGCCATTTGGATGTCTTCCAAAAGCTTCTTCATAAACTTTAATGCCGTTTGCAATTTGTGCACGAGAGGCATTTGGAGTAACGTTAAGAAGAGGCAAAAAACCATGAGTTGCAGGACATGCAACAATTTCTAGAACTCCCATATCTTGAAATTTTTTAAATGCTGGAATTAGATTGCAATTGTATTGCCTTTTAAAAATTGTGTATTGTTCTTTATATCTTTCATAATAGAAATGAGCTAAGTTGTTCATATCATTATGACCTTTAGTTCTTCTAATTTCTTTGTGAGATAACCAAAGTCTTTCTACTAAATATTGAAGAGAACGATGCTGAAGAACGTCATCTTGTAACATTGTAATAAGTGGTGCAGAAATATTCATTGTTATTTTAAAAGGAATATTTTCATCAATTAGTTTTTGAAAGTATTTAATTAAAGGAATATAAGTTTCTGATATTGCTTCGAATAACCAACGTTCTTCCATATATAGTTCGCTTTCTGGGTGGCGTACATAAGGAAGATGGGCATGCAATACAAAATTTAAGTAACCCTTAGGCATGTTTTACCTCCGTCATGGGAATAATAAAACGGAAAACTAAATAGATTTTCCGTTTTTTATGATAATCGCATAGAAAGATCAGAGCTACCAGGGAATTCAAAACCAAATTCGTTTTCTGAGCTTCCAAGAAATCTTTTTCTTTCGAATGCTGTATGATTTTGATTGTTAAAGTATTTGTATTGTTCTCTATCACCATAAAGTTTAATTTTACGCTTGTCTCCAATGCATAAATAATTAGCAAATAAAATCTCATCTTGTAGAACATTAAGTGGAGTAGCAGGATGGTTAGAAGGAACAGAAGCAACATTTGAAGTGTATAAATTAACAAATTTTTTCTTTGCCATTCTTCCAAGTTCTACTTGATACTTACATCCAGGATCGTCAACGTCTATGTAGTAGTTATCTGCATATGGATTGACAGGAATGTTGTAAGAATAATTCTTAGTAAGGTTTGTAACTTTAAGCACTGCAATACAATCCCCATATTTAGGATTGTTCTTATTGAAATTTTTAATTGTATCTTCAGAAACTTCCCAGTATGCAAACATACGTGTAGGCGACTGCACAAGCAAACGAATTACTGTACGATTATATTTTGTAGGTAGTTCATAGTATTCTGATTTCAATAATTGCACGCTACATAACCCCCTTTTCTTTAGTTAAAATAGTAGCTGTATTTTGACCAAAAAACAAAATACACCCATTAATATCCAATACATAAGATTTTACTCTTGTGAAAAGCCATTTACAATACTTTTTAAAATTTGTAATTTTTTTGTAAATTATCATTCTAAAAACATAATATGTAAACCAAAATCTCTTCAAAAGTTACAATTATTTTAAATTTTTTAATAATTGTTTACAACTAAATTATAATTATATACAATTGATTATGGAAAGTGGAAATGAGATTTTTGTCTACAAAGATTTTATCAAATTAGCAATTATTTTTAAACATTTTTTTGAAAAAACTTTATTTTTTTTGAAATTTATTTGCTTTGAAATTTTTGTATATAAAAAGCCTACAAATAGCATATTACATGTCACTTTTTTTCGAAAAAAGTTTTCAAAAATGCCACTTTTTAGCAGATTAATTTTTTAAATAAAAATCAAAAGAAAAAATAGGGGGAAATAACGAAATGAGAATTATGATGCTTACTTGGGAATACCCACCAAGAATAGTTGGTGGTATTGCAAGGGTTGTTCATGATCTATCACATGTTTTTGCAAAACAAGGTCATGAAGTTCATGTCATCACATATAAAGAGGGAAATACAAAAGAATTTGAAAAAGATGGAGAAGTTTTTGTTCATAGAATTGAAACTTATCCAATTAATGCCAACAATCTTATAGATTGGGTTATGCAATTTAATTTTTGCGTAATTGAAAAGGCAGCAGATGTCATCAAAAAGTTTGGAAAATTTGATGTTATCCATGCACATGATTGGCTTGTTGCATATTCTGCAAGAACGCTTAAAAACTCATATAAAATTCCTCTTGTTGCTACAATACATGCTACAGAAAGTGGAAGAAATAAAGGTATTCATGACAAAAACCAAGGTTATGTTAACGACGTTGAATGGCTTCTTACATATGAAGCATCAAATGTTATTTGTAACAGTATGTACATGAAATACGAAATTAGAAATTTATTTGGAAAACCATTTGAAAATATTCACGTAGTTCCAAATGGAATTAACATAAATAAATTTGATGGTAAAGAGAGAGATTGGGATTTTCGTAGAAATTATGCTTCAGATAATGAAAAAATTGTTTTCTTTGCTGGACGTATAGTATATGAAAAAGGTATTCAAGTTTTACTTGATGCTGCTCCTAAAATTTTACAAAATTATAATGATGTTAAATTTGTAATTGCAGGTCGTGGCCCTTGTCTAGACGATTTAAAAGCACAAGCAGAAAGACTTGGAATTTCAAATAGAGTATACTTTACAGGATATCTAAATGATGTTCAAATTACAAAGATGTATAAAGCAATTGATGTTGCAGTATTCCCAAGTTTATATGAGCCATTTGGTATAGTTGCTCTAGAAGGAATGCTAGCAGGTGCTGCTACAGTTGTTTCTGATACAGGTGGATTAAATGAAATAGTTTCTCATGGTATCGATGGAATGAAATCTTATGCTGGAAATTGCAATAGTTTAGCTGATTCAATTCTAGAAGTTTTATTCAACCAAGATTTATGCAAACAAATTGCAAAGAATGCTCATGAAAAAGTTGTTACTGAGTACAACTGGGATGTAATTGCAAAGAAGACTATGGATGTATATAAAGAAACAATTAAAGAAGCAAAAGCTCAAGCTGTTAAAGTTAAATTTGAAGAAAGTAAAATTGAAAACGAAAAGCTTTCAGCAGAAGCTCCACTTGTTGCAATGGAAGATAACACAATTACTACATCTACTACAGATAGTGAAATTAGAGATAGAATTCCAGCAAATCCATTAAGAAAATTAAAGAAAGCATTAAATAACTAATTATTGATTAATAAAAGACGGGCAATGCCCGTCTTTCTTTTTTGGAGGCAATTTTATATTGCCTTTTTCATTTAGTGGTGTTGACTTTAACATCAAGGTGTGCTAATTTATATAGACACTTTATATTTTGAAAGGAGGATTCAACGTGAGTTCTTCACTGTTGAATAGCAAACGGGTGCTTTCCGTTTGCATGGAGACAACGGCAGGTGGTAGAAACTATTCTGGTGGACTTGGGGCTCTTTATGGGGACACAACTCGAACCATGAATCGGTTGGGAGCATCTTTTTTGGCTGTTACCCCTATCTATAAGAATGGTTATGTGCGTCAAACCGTTACAAAAGATGGAGTCATCGATGAATATCCTGAACAAAGGTTTGAAGATGACTACTTATATACTGGTATAGTATTAGATGTTCCACTTTTGCAAAGACAACTTAAAGTTAAGATTTGGAAACACAAGACTCTTTCCAATTGCTATGGTGTAGATTCTTTTCTTCCCGAAAACGGAGATTTTGCTTACATCACTAATAACCTTTATGGTGAAAATGGTGTAGGTGGATATGATGGTGAAGCTCAAAGACTTATGCAAGAAGTACTTCTTGGAGTTGCTTCAATAGGTATTTGTGAAAAGCTTAATTATCCTTTTGATGTTCTTCATTTAAACGAAGGCCATGGTGTTTTTGCTGCCCTTAAGCTTATTTCTGATTACAAAAAGAATGGACATGATTTTAACACCGCTTGGCAGATGGTTAAAGAAAAGACTGTTTTCACTACTCATACACCTATTTGGGCAGGAAATAAGAGTCGTCCTATCGACATGATTATGAAACTTGGTGCAAACCTTGACTTAAGTTATGACGAACTTAAAGCAATTGGTGGAGATGATACAGGAACCATGTTTGGTTCTACGACTGCAGCTCTTAGACTTTCTAAGATTGCAAACGCAGTTGCACTTCGTCACCAGTCTACGTCTCATGAGCTTTGGAGCCATGTTTCTGGTGCATGCCCTATCATGTACATCGATAATGGTGTAGATATTGAGTATTGGCAAGATAAAAATATTCGAAAAGCATACGAACTTGGTAACACGCAGATGCTTAGATTTTACCATGATAAGAATAAAGAAAAACTTATTGAAGAAGTTCAAAAAAGAAATGGTGTAACGCTTAATAAAGATTCTATTATTGTAGGCTTTGCAAGACGTGTTATTCAGTACAAGAGAGCAGATCTTATTTTTGAAGATATTGCAAGATTCGAAAGACTCATTAGAGAACACAATTTCCAAATCATTTTCTCTGGAAAAACTCATCCTAAAGATTTTAATAGTAAAGCTATTTTGATGCGACTTTTTGAGATGACACAAAGATATCCTCAAAATGTTGTTTTCCTTCAGAACTATGATGTAGAAATTGCTGGACTTATGACCAAGGGTTGCGATGTTTGGCTCGGTAACCCTGAAATTCCTCTTGAAGCTTGCTCAACATCAGGTATGAAGGCAGCATGTAATGGTGTACTTAACCTTTCTACTGCTGATGGCTGGTGGTACAAGAGTTGCAGATATGCCGTAAATGGTTGGATTATTGGAGAAACTAAATCTCACGACAAGAGTGTAGATGCACAATATCTTTATAGAGTTCTTGAAGAAAAAGTTTTGCCTAGTTATAACGACAAAGATCTTTGGACTGATATGATGTTTAGTTCTATTTATACCGCTTATGAAGAGTGCTCCACAGACAGAATGGTAAGAGATTATTATAGATATCTCTATAATGCTCCTTATCCTAAAGGAAAATATTAATTAATAATTTCTAAAAATAAAAAGGTTCAAGCTATTTGCTTGAACCTTTTTTCTTTGCTTTTGCTTCTTTTTTTACTTCACTTAAAAACTTTGGAAGCACCATCATTCTGCCTATTCTAGAAGGTTGCTTTATTAATCTCCAACTCCATTCAATATGAAGTTTTATAAATAGTTTTGGAGCACGTTTAACTGTTCCAGAAAGTACATCAATTGAACCACCACAACCAATCGCAAGTTTGAAAATGTTTTTATCTAATAAACTATTAATTAGTTTTTCTTGTTTTGGAAATCCAATTCCGACAAGAAGAATATCTGGTTTTAATTCTGAAATTTTATTTATTATTTGTTCTTTTTTTGCATCATCAAAAAAGCCGTCGTCAGTTCCTACTATTTTAATATTGGGATATTTCTCTTCACATTTTTGCTTTGCAATATCTGCAACACCAGGTTTGCTACCCCAAAAATAAAATGTCTTTTCACCATTTTTATATTTTTCTAATAAGTTACATATTAAATCGTATCCAGCAACACGTTCCTTAAGAGGAGTATCTAAAATTTTTGCCCCTTTAATAATTCCTATTCCATCGGGGATAACTAGGGATGCACGATTATTAATAATATCTTTATATTCACTATCTTCTTTTGCTTTCATTACAATTTCTGGATTAGGCGTTACCAAAAGATTAGCTTTTTCACCATTTAGCATATGCTCGCATCTTTCTACAGCCTCTGTCATATTTACATTATCAAAATAAACACCTAATACTTCAACTTTATCCATAAAATACCTCATTTCCGTAGGGATTGAATCCTTTAACTAGAGAAATTATACCATATTTTATTGATATAATAAAACCAAAAACGTATAATTATTATGATTATTTTTAAGGAGTTGAAAATATGAAGAAAACTACAGCTATTATTTTTGTTTTAATACTTTTGGTAATTGCTCTTGCAAGTGCATTAGTATATCAAATGACAAAAGAAGAAAATATTGTTGTGAATACTCCAACTGAAATTGTCAACAAGCCTTCAAAATCAGGTGAAGTAATAGTTTCAAGTGGTGAAGTTAAGGAAGAAGAGAAAGAAGAGGATAAATATATAGATGAAAGTGGCGAAAAGCTTACGCAAATAGCTTCTGAAACGGCAATTGTTCAAGAAGAAATTAAAGTTGAGCCAAGCCTTGATACAGTTAAACCAAAAGAAACATTTGACTTAATTGTGTTTGGAGCTGAGCCAGAAGGAATTGCGGCAGCAGTAGCGGCAAGTAGAGTTGGACTTAAAACACTATTAGTTGAAGATAAAGATGGTCCTGGTGGCTTATTTACTTACGGAATGTTAAATACAATAGATATGAATACAGGAACTAATGGTGAAATACTAAACGGTGGTATTTTTAAAGAATTCTATGAAAAAATTGGAAGTAGAAATACTTTTGATGTTGAAACATGTAAAAAAGTTCTTAACAACATGATAAAAGCTGAAAAAAATCTTAAGACAATGTATAACGCAAAAGATATTGAAATATATATAGATGACCCCGCACTTAAATTAAAATCTGGTGAAGTATTAAGTGATGACGAATATAGAACAATTAAGTATGTCATGATTGATGGCAAAAAGTATAGTGCACTTAATTATATTGATTGTACTGAAGATGCAGATATTACAGTTGCTGCAGGAGCGAAATATACAATAGGTTGGGAAGATATCAACGAGAAGAATAGATCAATGTCAGCAACTCTAGTTATAAAAATGGAAAATGTTAATTGGAAAGAAATGACTGATTACATAGATAAAAATCCATCATCTGTTAGTGGATATAATGATGAAGCAATATGGGCATTTGGTGAATTTACAAAACAATATGTTCCTACACAACCGCATTTTAGACTTAAAGCCTTAAATATTGGAAAACAAAATGATGGAAGCATACTAATCAATGCATTGCAAGTAATGGAAGTAAATACATTAGATGAAAATCAAAAACAAACTGCATATAAAAAGAGTAAAAAAGAAGCGGAAAGTTTTTCAAAGTTTTTAATAGATAATGTTCCTGGCTTTGAAAAAGCAAAATTTGCAGGTGTTGCAGATGAGCTTTATGTAAGAGAAACAAGACATATTGTGGGAGAACAAAAATTAACTGTTGAAGATATTTTACTTTCAAGACGTTCATCAAAAGATGTTGCTATGGGTTCATATCCAATTGATGTTCAAACAACAAGTATTTATGATTGGGGTTATATAATAGCAAATCCAAAGCAGTACTTTATTCCTTTTGGATGTGTTATACCGCAAGGTTATTCAAATTTATTAACGTGTAGCAGATGTGCTTCATATTCTTCGATAGCAGCAGGCTCTGCAAGAGTTGTTCCAACTGGAATGTCACTTGCAGAAGCTGGAGCAATGGCGGCACTTTTATCAAAGCAAAGAAATGTTTCATTCCAAGAAATATATAACACTACAAATTATATGACAGACTTACAAAATAAAATAACAATAACAGGTGGAGTTATAAGTAAAGAATCAAAACCAGTTATAGATAAAACAGATAGGAATTATTCAAAAATTATTGAAATGACAGAATTAGGGTTATTATCTTTAGGGTACAATAATCAATTTGATGCAAATAAAATAATGTCAGAAAGCGAGTTTATAGTACTTACAAAAACTTATTTAAAGAGAAGTTTTATAAGAGAAGAACTTTGGAATACAGACCACATTAATTTGCTAGATATTCCACAAGATAGAAAGATTACACCTAATAGAATCAAAGAGATTATTTATGATATTACAACATACAAAATTGATGATGAAGGCAAAAAAGAAGATATAGAAAACTTTTTAAATATTGTAGTGCCTCAAAGTACGGAAGATTTAACCACTTCGAGAGTATATGAAATACTTATAGGATTTAAAGATTTTATAGTAAGAGAAAAGCTATAAGTATTGCAAAATAAGGATTTTTGTAGTAAAATTTGCAATTATGGAAAATTCAAAATAAAGGGGAAATAAAAATGACAGCTTTTGAATTAAGAAGAAAATTTATTGAATATTTTAAAGAACATGGACATAAAGAAATTCCTAGTGCGCCAGTAGTTCCAGAAAACGACCCAACAGTACTATTTACTACTGCTGGTATGCACCCACTTGTACCATATTTACTAGGTGAGCCACATCCACAAGGTACACGTCTTACAGACTATCAAAAATGTATTAGAACAGGTGATATAGAAGATGTTGGAGACTCAAGCCACCTTACATTTTTTGAGATGCTTGGAAACTGGTCATTGGGAGATTACTTCAAAAAAGAAGCTATCTCTATGAGTTATGAACTTCTTGAAAAAAGACTAGGATTTGACATGAATAAAATATCAGTTACATGCTTTGAAGGAGAAGAAGGCATTCCTAGAGATGAAGAAGCAGCTTCACTTTGGATCGATGCTGGCATTCCAAGAGAAAGAATTTATTTCCTAGGTAGAAAGCACAACTGGTGGGGCCCTGCTGGTGAAACAGGTCCTTGTGGCCCAGATACAGAAATCTTTTTCGACACAGGAAAAGAAGCTTGTGGACCAAATTGTGATCCTTCTTGTAGCTGTGGAAAATATCTTGAAATATGGAACAACGTTTTCATGCAATACAACAAAACAAAAGATGGTAAATATGAACCATTAAAGCAAAAGAACGTTGATACAGGTATGGGATTAGAGCGTGTTATTGGCCTTTTGGAAGGCAAAAAATCTGTATATGAGACAGAACTTTTTGAAGCTGAAATTAATAAGATTAATGAACTTGCTAAAAATTCAAATGAACAAAGCGCAAGAATAATTGCTGACCATTTAAGAACATCTATCTTTATGATAATTGATGGAGTCCGTCCTTCAAATGTCGACCAAGGTTATATCTTAAGAAGATTACTTAGAAGAGCAATTCGTCACATGAGAAAGATTGAATTAGATACGACTGAAATTGGTACACTTATTGAAACATTTATAGATAAAATTCTATTTGAAATGTATCCTGAAACAGTTCAAAATAAAGCAACTGTTATCGAGGTTATAACTGCAGAAAAAGATAAATTTATTAAGACTTTGGAAAATGGTGAAAAAGAATTTAGTAAAAATGTTACTAAACTTAAAGAACAAGGAGTAACTAAACTTCCAGGTGATGTTGTATTTAGACTATATGACACATTTGGTTTCCCACCAGAAATTACAGATGAGCTTGCAAAAGAAAACGATATGACAATAGATATGGATGCATTTAATGAATTATTTAAAGAGCATCAGGAAAAATCAAGAGCTGGAGCAGAACAAAAATTTAAAGGTGGTTTAGCAGACCATAGTGAGCAAACAACAGCTTATCATACAGCCACACACTTGCTTCACAAAGCATTACAAATAGTATTAGGACCACATGCAACACAAAAAGGTTCTAACTTAACGGCTGAAAGATTACGTTTTGACTTTGCAAATCCAACTAAACTTACACCAGAAGAATTGCAAAAAGTAGAAGATATTGTTAACGAACAAATTCAAAGAGATTTAAAAGTAACATGTGAAGAAATGACTTTAGAAGAAGCTAGAGAATCAGGTGCAACAGGTTTATTTGAAAATAAATATGGTGATAAAGTAAAAGTATATACAATTGGAGATTTCTCAAAAGAAATTTGTGGAGGACCTCACGTAGAACATACTGGAGATATGGGACACTTTAAGATAAAAAAAGAAGAAGCTGTTTCATCTGGTATTAGAAGAATAAAAGCAGTATTAGAGAAATAATTAACTTAGGAGAAAAAGCAAAATGGAATATCAATGTGCAAAGAAATTTTACGTTGGATATAGCGATGTTGATTCCAATGATAAATGTAGATTGTCTAAAATTTTAGATTACCTACAAAACGTCGCAACAATTCATTCTGAATCACTTGGATATGGTACAAAAGCAATGATGGATTTAAAAGAAGCTTGGCTTGTTACATCTATGAAAGTTAGAATTTTTAAATATCCAGTTGCAGATAAAGAAATAGAATGTAGAACTTGGAGCAGAGGACTTAAAGGAGTAACTGCCAAAAGAGATTATGAAGTTTTTAGTGAAGATGGAGAAAAATTGTTTATAGGCTCCTCAAACTGGGCACTATTTGATTTAGAAAATCAAAAACTAATGAGAGTTCCAGAAGAAATGCAAAATGCTTATAGCAAATTAGACAAAGAAGTATTTGAAGGCGAGGAAACTGGAAAAGCAAAAGATAATGACGTGATAGAAACAGAAAAAGTATTTGAAATTGGCAAAAGAGACATAGACACAAATCATCACTTAAATAATGCAAGATACTTTGATTTAATATCTGAAGTTTTACCAGATGACTTAAAAGTTAAAGGTTTTGAATGTTTTTATAAGAAGCAAATAATGTACAAAGAAATAGTATATATATCATACGGCGAAGGTTGTGCTCGTATAAAAAATGAAGCTGGAGAAACCTGTTTTTATGTAGTATTTGAAAGGGGATAAATCGAAATGGAAGATTGTATTTTTTGTAAAATTGCAAATGGAGAAATTGGAACATTGATTTATGAAAATGAATTTGTTGCAGCATTTGATGATTTAAATCCACAAGCACCAGTTCATACACTTATTGTTCCTAAAAAGCATATAGAAAATATTGAAGATTTACATTTTGGTGAAGGTAATTGTCACCACGATGGAGAAGAAAAAGAAGCTCCATGTGATGGTAAATATATAAAAGAAATATTTAAGGCTATAAAAGAAGTAGCTAAAATAAAAGGGGTATCTGAAAGCGGATACAGAATAATTTCTAATTGTGGAAAAAATGCTGGACAAAGTGTAATGCACTTACATTTTCACATGCTTGCAGGAAAAGAATTAGGAGAAAAAATATTATAATTAATATAAAAAAGCGTATGTCAAAATGGCATACGCTTTTTATTATTTATTAAAATTAAGATTCACTTGTTTTTGTTTCTTCTTCTTCTTTTGCAGGGCCTTTATATTCTTTAAGTGTTGCAGATAAAGTTTGCATTTTATTATCTCTTACAATAACAATTGATACTTTATCACCAACGCTATGTTCTGCAATTGCAGCAGAAACATCAGATGAAGAAGAACACATATTGTTATCTATAGAAATAATTTGATCATCAACTTTAATTCCTGCTTCGTCAGCAGCGCTACCGTCTTCAACAGCAGTAACATATGCACCATAAGAAGTAGTAGTAAATGTGCCACCTATATTTCCGCCATAGAAGAAATTCCATAAAGAGTCATCTCCCATAGATTCTCTTTGTTCTTGCTTAGAATCTGCAAGAGAAACTCCCAAATAAGCTCTTCCTGAAACATATCCTAATTTAAGAATATCGTTAATAACATTTGTTACATCATTTACTGGTATAGCAAAACCTAATCCTTCAACATCAAGTCCAGAAGACTTTGCAACTACTATTCCAACTAACTCTCCGTTTGAATTAAATAATCCACCACCAGAGTTACCAGGGTTAATAGCAGCATTTGTTTGAATCAAATTCATTTTCTTTCCTTCAATGTTCATTTCTCTTTCTAATGCACTAATAATACCATCTGTAACGGTTCCACCTAATTGTCCAAGTGGGTTACCAATTACTATAGCTGTATCTCCAACAGATAATTTAGATGAATCTCCAATAGTAACAGGTTTCAAGTTTTTAGCATCTACTTTAATTATACCTATATCATTTTTTGCATCTGAACCAACAACGGTTGCAGCATATTCTGTACCATCATGTAAACGAACTTTAATTTTAGTTGCAGATTGAATTACGTGGTTGTTTGTAAGAATATAGCCATCAGCAGAAATAATAATTCCACTTCCACAACCTGTAGTAGTGTAATTTCCGTAGAAAAAGCTTCTTCCTTGAGCTTCAATTTCTATTTCAACAACTGAATCTTGGTTCATAGCAGCAACTTCTTTTATAGAAAGTGCATCACCTTTGTTAACAATTGTAGCTGGAGTGTTTGAAGATACTGTTGAAATATAGGAAGTGCTTTTTGTTTCGCTTGGATTTTTGTTTATTGAAGCCATATATATAGTTCCAACAGAAAAACCAATGCATAAAAACAATATGCTTGTGACAATTTTTGCTCCTATTGAAGAGTTCTCACTTTTACTTTTTGATACTGGGTCTTGAGTAGGTGGTGTATAAGGTGTGTAAGAACTGCTGTAACTTTGATTTGGAACACTATTTAAATTTTCAGTATTAAAATCTTGATTTTCTAATGACATCATAATCCTTCCTTTCAATAGCCTAATTATAATACTTGCCATATAAAAATAAAAATTATTTGTGCTCTTAGCGAACATTGTTCGCCTAATTACGATATTATAATATAAAACTTATGTGAATAAAAAAGATTAAAAATGTGTATTTTTTGTGAACAAAAAGAGCTGTTTTGGCAAGATTTAACAACAACATTTCAAAAATCTTAATATTTAGTTAATTCTATTGAAAAATCAATAACAATAAAATAACATAAATTATGAGGGAGTATGCCCAAATACCAATGAAAAGGTGAAAAAAATGTCAAAAAAATACATTAATGAGATTATTTCTTGTCACAAAAGTAAAGGAATGATAGAGCAAAATGCTGGTGTGACAATAATTGATGATAATCTTGTTAGATTTAATAAATATACATTAAAGGTTTCAAAGATTAAAGCATCAAGCATAGATGTTAATTATTACAATGCAAATATTACAAAAGAAATTAAAAAGAACTCGACTTTTTACAAAGAGATTAGAGAATTTAATCAACTTTTTAGATTTTTTGAAAAATTAAATATCACTACTGGTTATATAAAAAAGACAGAAACTCCAGACTTTGAATTTTCCAAAGATGGAGCAAGTTATGGAATAGAAATCACAAGAATATACACAAGTAATGATTGGGTGGCAGAGAAGGTTCATACAGATATTGTGGCATATAAACTAAATGGGCAAAGATTAAAAGAATATATGGACCAAAGCAAGTATTCGAGTCGAATAAAAACTTATCCAGAAAACAATGGTACGGTTAAGGTTGAAGCTGTACGTGATGAAAAATTTACAGAAGAAGAAGTAATTCAAATAAAGAACAAACTTTTTGAAAAAATTAGAAAGCAATTTGATGATTATCAAAAGTTTGATTACAACTATATTTTTGCAGAGATAGTTTATTCTGGATACAAAGAATTTAATTCTTTTGATGAATTGAGCAATGAAATCTTTTATTTTGTAAATCATTTAGATTTAAACTTTGGAGAAAAAGAATTTCACTTAATTTTAAAGAACGGAAATACTTATATAGATTTTGACTTAGTTGAGGGATATTATTTTATTTTGTAACTAAACAAAGGAGAATGTAATGTTTAATAAAATAAAAAAGATTAATGTCTTAGACAGAAATAAAATAAATTATGCTGAATTAGATAAAGAGCTTAAAGTTGAGCTTGCTATTCTTGGAGGATTGGATATATTTACAAGTGCACATATTATTGGTGTAGCAAATAATACTCAAAAAATATGTGAAGCTATGGACCTAGATTATGAAACAACAAAACAATGTATGCTAAGTGCATATTTACATGATGTAGGAAAAATTAAGATTCCATCAGCAATTCTTCAAAAGCAAGAAAGACTTACCGAAGAAGAGTATGAAATAATGAAGATGCACACAATCTATGGGTATGAGATTGTTATGGGTTATGATCAATTTAAATATTTAGCACCTATAGTGCGTGGACACCATGAAAACCTTGATGGAAGCGGTTATCCAGATGGATTAACAGACAAAGAAATAACAGAAGAAACTAAGTTAATCAAAATTGCAGATATATATGATGCACTTACACAAAAAAGACAATACAAAGAAGGATTTGCAAAAAGCGAAGCGGTTGAAATAATTTTAGAAGATATTAGAAAAGGAAAAACAGGAGCCAAATATCTGTATTTCTTATTAATAAGTGTAATAAAAGAATTACAAGAAACATATAATGGTGATGTTACTGAATATCAAAAAACAAAGCAAGATATAGAAACATTAAAAGAATTAGATAAAATTTACAAACAAATATATGATAGAGGCTACACGAGTTCGTTATCTAAAAAACTAGATAGATATGAATTAGCACCAGGATATGATATGACTACAAATTCAAATCTTTTATCAAGAAATATTTCAAAATTAGAAAGCTTAGAAAAAAAGTTAGCTGAAGAAAAAAGCGAAATAGAAAAATTAACATGGCAAAGCAAAGAAGCATATAAGCTAATAAAAAGAAGAGAATGGAACGTTAAAATTTTTGGGAAAAATGCAATTTGATAGGAAGTAAAATGGAAGAAAAATGTAATCTTTGTGGTTTTAGATGTAATGTTAATAGAGAAGAAAAACTAGGTGTATGTAAATGTGGAGTTTTACCAAAACTAGCATTAGTTTCAGTTCATAACTGGGAAGAACCATGCATTTCAGGAACTAAAGGCTCTGGAACAGTATTTTTCTCAGGATGTAATTTTTCATGCATCTTTTGTCAAAACTATGAAATAAGTCAAGAAAGATATGGAGAAGAGGTTTCAATAGAAAGACTGGCTGAAATATTTATTGAACAACAGGAAAAAGGAGTTCATAATATCAACCTTGTTTCACCGACACCATATGCAAAAGTAATTGCTGAAGCACTCAAAATTGCTAAAAATAATGGGCTTACAATTCCAGTGGTTTATAACACCAATGGGTATGATAGCGTGGAAACTATCAAGATGCTAGATGGATTAATAGATATTTATTTACCAGACCTTAAATATTATGATGATGAAGTTGCATTAAAATATTCGAAAATACCACACTATTTTGAAACCGCAAAAGAAGCTGTTTTGGAAATGCAAAGGCAAGTTGGTAAAGCACAATTTGATGAAAACGGAATTATAAAAAAGGGATTGATAATTAGGCACCTTATTATTCCGGGCAATGTTTTACAAACGCGAAAAGTTTTAGAGTGGATTAAAGAAAAGCTACCTAAGGATGTTTATATCAGTATTATGGCCCAATATTTTCCAACATATAAAGCAAAAGAAGATGATTTGATAAATAGAAAAATTACCAAGAAAGAATATGAAATAGTATTAGATTTAATACAAAACTTTGAAAATGGTTACGTTCAAGAACTTCGGGGAACACGAAGAAGAATATGTTCCAAAATTTGATTTAAGTGGGGTAAGAAAATGAACGAAGAAGAATTTTTTGAAGTGTTGAAAAAACACAATCAGGAGCATGTAATTAGGCAATACGAACTTGCTAGTGATGAGAAGAAAGCTTTTTTAATCTCTCAAGTTGCTAATATGAACTTTGAGGAAATCGAAGAATTATATTCTTTAACGCAATCATTTAGAGGATTTGATAATTTTAATATTGAACCTATTAATGCTCAGGATGCGGAAGCTCTTTCTGAGGAAGAGAAAAATGAGTTAATTAAAATAGGAGAAGACATTATTAAAAACAAGAAAGTTGCTATAATTATGATGGCGGGAGGACAAGGCACTAGACTAGGACATTACGGACCAAAAGGCACTTTTGATTTTGGACTTCCAAATCACAAAACAATATTTGAAACATATGTTGATCAGTTTAAAATAGCAAAAGAAAAATATGGAGTGGCAGTGCCATGGTACATTATGACTAGTAGAGAAAACAATAATTCTACAGTAGAATTCTTCAAGAATAATAATTACTTTGGTTATGAAGAAGGTATTAAAACATTTTTTAGTCAGAGTGAATTACCAATGCTGGACGAAGATGGAAAATTAATTCTTGATGAAAATGGGTTAATCAAAGAAGCTGCAAATGGCCACGGAGGCGTATTTGAAGCACTAGTTAAGAATGGCATTTTGCAAGAACTGCAAGATTCTGGAATTGAATGGGTATTTACTTGTGGTGTAGATAATGTGTTAGCACCAATGGTAGATCCACTATTACTTGGTTATTCAAAAAAGAATAATTATATGGCAACTTCAATTTCATGTATAAAGGAAAATCCAGATGAAAAAGTTGGAATGCTTTGTTACAAAGATGGCAGGCCTTCTGTAGTTGAATATACAGAACTTACAGATGATTTAAGATATGCAAAAAAGGAAAATGGTGAACTTCTTCTTTCTGAAGCACATATAATGATGAACTTATTTAATTGTGATGTTATTCTTGGAATTTCTAAAGAAAAATTACCATATCATGTTGCACATAAAAAATGTAATATGATGGATAGAGAAGGAAATGTTCACGTTCCAGAAAATCCAAATGCATATAAATTTGAAACATTTATTTTTGATGCTTTTGAAAGATTAGACAAGATGGGTGTTTTAAGATACAAAAGAGAAGATTGCTTTGCACCTATAAAAAACGCAACAGGAAATGACAGCCCAGAAACTGCTAGAAAACTATATTTAGCAAAACATGGAATGAATTAAAAAATAGGAGGAAGTACTATGATTAAAAAGAACAATAAAGGTTATTCAATGATAGTATTAATTATAGCTATTGTCGTAATCCTTATTCTAGCTGGTGTTTCAATTTCTACTTTAAGTAGCTCTCGTGAAAGAACAGAAATTATGAATTTTATTTATGATTTAAATTCTATATCTGATAAAGTTCAAAGTTACTATATTGAAACAGGAACATTGCCTACAACTTCAAATGAAGCAATAGATATTTATACTATGGCTGATTACATTGGAGCAAATGCTGGAACGGATCAAAGAGATGTTTTTCTTTCTCAATTATCGCAATATGATAGCGATAAATACTATATAGTTGATTTAAATCAATTAAAAGGTTTGTCTTTAAAGGAAACCTATAGAGGAATTCAAAGCCTTAAAGATGCTAATATACAAGATAATGGCTATATAGTAAATGAAGGCTCGCTAAAAGTATATGTTGAAAAAGGAGTAAAGTATAAAGCAAAAGGCGATAACCAAGGCACTACATATTATACTCTAACTTCTAGATTAGTTAATGGGCAAGACAATTATACTACTCTTGAAGAAGATGTGGTTATAGTTGGCAATCCTCAAAACTGGGTTAAAGATGCAAGTATTAGAGTTGTTTTACCAAAGAGAAGCTTAACCCAAAGTGATTGGGATAGATGGACATTTAAATGGGATTTAGGTCCAAAAACTCAAGAAGAATTAGAAAATATTCCTGAAACAGATACAAGAAGAAACTTTAAGTATGGTGAAAAACTTGTTGTAAAGAGCAATGGTATTTATACAATTTATGTTAAAGAACCAGATACTGGCAATGTTACAATTAAAAAAATAAATGTTACAAAGATTGATGATAGATCGCCATCTTCGATATTTACTGATGAAGGATGGACAATTAATGCATTTGATAATGAAACAGGAATAAAGTTTATTAAATATAAAACTTTAAATGAATATAGAGCTAATGTTGCACAAGCACAAAGCGAAGCGGCAAGTGGTGGAGACCCAAATGCTGAAGCAAGAAACAAAGTTGACTATTTCTTGATGGATGGATATGGAACGGACTTGATATATGAATTTGAAGGTGTTATTACCGATTATCTAACTAGAAAAAGCGAAATACTAAATGCTATAGATGAGGAAAACGAATCATATCGTAGATGGGAAGATGAGCACCCAGTTGACGGAATTATTGTTCTTCAATCTGAAGCAGATGCTAAAAGGGCTGCACATTTATCTTATTTAGCAGATTATAATAGAGAATTGGAAGAACTAAAGAAACAATATGCATATTTAGAAGATTTAAATGGAAGCACAGATGAAAGTAGATTAGTAATTTATATTGAAGATTATGCCGGAAATGGCTATGTTGTAGGTGATAATGACTTACTATCTACCTCAATTTTGGCAAGATCATTTAGCATAGACATTGCTAGACTAAGGGAATGAAATTAATACTATAAATAGGTGTTGATTTTTATATTAAAAGGTGCTAAAATAATCGCAGTTTGATAATGACGCTGATAAGGACATGCTATTATTTGAAAATACTTTTAGCGAGCTAGGGAAGGTGCAAGCCTAGTAGTTAAGTAAAATATTAGATATCACCTTTGAGTTTTGAAAGTGAACTTTTAAGTAGCTTTCAACGTTTCTCTTACGTTACAAAGAGCCCATATGTTAGTATGTAGGTGGTATAGCGATTATATTATGATTATATAACTCGTCCGAAACTAATTTTGTTTTGGACGAGTTTTTTGTTTTTTAAATTATTAAAATTTATATATATAAAAGGAGGAATTTAAAAAGATGGGACTTTACAAAAAAGTATCAACAGACCTTAACTTTGTTGATAGAGAAAAAGAAATCATCGAATTTTGGAAGAAGAATAAAATCTTCGAAAAAAGTATGAAAACAAGAGAAGGGCATAAATCATTTATGTTTTATGATGGCCCTCCAACAGCTAATGGTAAGCCACATATAGGTCACGTAGAAACAAGAGTATTTAAAGATGTTGTTCCTAGATTCTGGACTATGAAAGGCTATGAAGTACCAAGAAAAGCAGGTTGGGACACACATGGACTTCCAGTAGAACTTGAAGTTGAAAAAATGCTTGGTATTAACGGCAAGCCACAAATTGAAGAATATGGTGTTGAACCATTTATCAAAAAATGTAAAGAAAGTGTTTGGAAGTATAAAGGTGAATGGGAAGAAATGTCAGAAAGAGTTGGTTTCTGGGCTGATATGGATAACCCTTATATCACATACGAAAATAATTACATTGAGTCAGTTTGGTGGGCATTAAAAACTATTGATGAAAAAGGCCTATTATATAAAGGACACAAAGTAGTACCATATTGCCCAAGATGTGGTACATCACTATCAAGCCATGAAGTTGCACAAGGATATAAAGATGTTAAAGAAACATCTTGTACAGTAAGATTTAAAGTTAAAAACGAAGAAGACACATATATTTTAGCTTGGACAACTACACCATGGACACTTCCTTCAAATACAGCTCTTTGCGTAAATCCAAACGAAAACTATGTTGTATGTAAAGTTGCTGATGGCACAAAATATATTTTGGCTGAAGCACTTGCTGATGTTGTTTTAAAAGAAAAATTTGAAGTAGTAAGAAAATGTATTGGTAAAGATTTAGTTCAAATGGATTATGAACCACTTTATCCATTTGCAAAACCAGATGGTAGAGCTTGGTTTGTAATTGCAGATAATTACGTTACACTTACAGATGGTACTGGTATAGTTCACATTGCTCCTGCATTTGGTGAAGACGATGCTAGAGTTGGTAAAGATAACGATTTACCATTTATCCAATTAGTTGATGAAGAAGGTAACTTCACAAAAGAAACAGGTAAGTGGGCTGGTACATTTGTAAAAGATGCAGATAAACTTGTTCTTGATGATTTAAAAGAAAGAGGATTGCTATTTGAAGCAATTCCATTTGAGCACTCATATCCATTCTGCTGGAGATGCGATACACCACTTCTATATTATGCAATTGACACATGGTTTATTAGAATGTCTTCATTAAGAGACAAACTAGTAAAGAATAATAATACAGTTGATTGGTATCCAGATAATATCAAAGAAGGAAGATTTGGTAATTTCCTTGAAAACGTAATTGACTGGGGACTATCACGTTCTAGATATTGGGGTACACCACTTCCAGTTTGGGAGTGTAGCTGTGGACATCACCATACAATAGGCTCTATCGAAGAACTTAAGAAGCTAGGTGAAGATGTTCCAGATGATATAGAACTTCATAAACCATACATTGATGAAGTTCACATTAAGTGTGAAAAATGTGGAAAGACAATGAACAGAGTTCCATACGTTATTGACTGTTGGTTCGATTCAGGTTCAATGCCATTTGCACAATTCCACTACCCATTTGAAAATAAAGAATTGTTTGAGAAATATTTCCCAGCACAATTTATTTCAGAAGCTATCGACCAAACAAGAGGATGGTTCTACACACTTATGGCAGTTTCTACTTGCTTATTTGATAAATCACCATTTGAAAACTGCTTAGTATTAGGACACGTTCAAGATAAAGATGGATTAAAGATGAGCAAGCACAAAGGAAATGTTGTAGATCCTTGGGAAGTATTAAATAAACAAGGTGCAGATGCTGTACGTTGGTATTTCTCAGCTTCTTCAGCACCATGGCTTCCAACAAGATTCTATGATGAAGGTGTTTCTGAATATCAAAGAAAATTCATTGGTACCTTCTGGAATACATATGCATTCTATGTACTATATGCAGACATAGATAGCTTTAATCCAAATGATTATAAGCTTGAATATGATAAGCTTTCTCAAATGGATAAATGGGCACTTTCAAAATTAAATAGCTTAGTAAAATATGTTGATGAAAACATGCAAGCATATAGAATCACTGAAAGTGCTAGAGCAATTCAAGATTTCACAGATGAACTTTCAAACTGGTATGTAAGACGCTCTAGAGAAAGATTCTGGGCAAAGGGAATGGAACAAGATAAAGTTAATGCATATATGACGTTATATACATGCTTAATAACACTTGCAAAAGTATCTGCACCATTCGTACCATTTATGACAGAAAGCATTTATCAAAACTTAGTTGTAGGTTTAGATAAAAATGCCGCTGAAAGCATTCACCTTTGTGACTTCCCAGTTGCAAATGAAAAATACATTGATGCTAAATTAGAACAAAACATGGACTTAGTATTAAATATTGTTACACTAGGTAGAACATGTAGAAATGTATCTAATATGAAAAATAGACAAGTTTTGGCTAAAGCATTTGTTGGTACAAAGAGACATTTAGATGAAGCATATTACTATATCATCAAAGAAGAATTAAACGTTAAAGAAGTTGAATTTACTGAAGATGCAAGTGCATTTGTTTCATACAATGTTAAACCAAACTTAAAGACTTGCGGACCAAAATTTGGTAAAGACTTACAAAAATTAAGAACATATCTTAACGAAACAGACGGAACTAAATTCGTTGCTGAATTAAAAGAAAACGGAAAAGTAGTTATCGAACTAGAAGGTACAAAGTACACACTTCTAGAAGAAGATATGCTAATCGAAACTGCTAAATCTGAAAAATATGTATCTGCTCAAGGTGGAGATTTAACAGTAGTTCTTGATGTTGAATTAAATGATGAATTAATTGAAGAAGGCTTTGTAAGAGAGTATATTTCAAAGATTCAAAACTTAAGAAAAGAGTCAGATTTTGAAGTTCAAAATCATATTGAAATGTACTATTCTGGAAGTGAAAAACTAGCTGAAATCATTGAGAAAAACAAAGAGCAAATCGCTAGTGAAACACTTGCTGATGTTGTTAAAAAAGAAAAAAAAGACGGCGCAGTTGAGCTTGATATTAATGGAGAAAAAGTTAATGTTAAGTTGGTAAGACTTGCATAATGTGGTATAATAATGGCGGGCAGAAATGCCCGCCATTATTCTTTTTAAATAGGAGTTAAAATGGAAAAAAAAGAACGTCAATTTGGATTAGATTTAATTAGAGTTTTTGCAATTTTATTTGTGTTTTTTACACATGGAATTCAGTACAAAGAATTGCTATATCAATCGGTTGAAACTACCGAATGGAGTTATATTCTTGTGCTTAGATTTTTAGCATTAAGTTGTGTTCCGCTGTTTATTATTTTAACAGGTTTTTTAAATGAAACTTCTGAAGCTAATTCAAAGCATTATAAAAAAATAATTCCATTAATTATTTCATACGTTTTTATTAGTTTTCTAGAGTTAATAGGAACAACTATATTTGTTTATGCAGATGGAAAAACACAATATATGCCAGATAATTTAAAACTTATTAATTGGCTCGTTGAGATAATAAGATTTTTTAACTTTACTGAAAATTCTTATGCATGGTATTTTGAAATGTACATAGGATTGTTTTTATTAATTCCATTTTTAAATATTCTTTGGAACAATATAAAAACAAAAAAAGAAAAAATAATTTTGATTGTATCATTGGTCTTTTTAACCATGATTCCTAGAACTTTAGAAGGTATTAGATTTGATTGGATAGAAGGAAAGAATTTAGAAGGTTGGCTTGATGTTGCTCCGGATTACTGGAAAATAATGTACCCATTGGCGTTGTTTTTTATTGGAAAATATATAAGAGATTATAGACCAACATTTAACATTATTTTGCGACTTTTATTAGTGGTTGTTTCACTTGCCATTCCTGTTTTATGTTGTTATTTTATTTCTCAAGAACAAGGAGCATATGCATGGTATGTATGTAATGGATTTGGTACTATTACAAATGCGCTTGTAGCAACTTCGTTATTCTTGGCACTATATACAATTAAGCTTAATATACCTATAGTTTCAAAACTAATTTCGCAAATAGCAATATGCTCATTTGATATGTATTTATTCTCAAGTATTTTTGATAAAATCCTTTATTACGACTATAAGGAATTTGGTTATTTTGAAACAGTTGGAATTGTACTTGTTTGTACGTTTTTAAGTGCGAGAATTTGGATTTGGATAAGAGATTTAATCTTTAAAAAAATGATAAAACTATATTAATAATAAAGAGGTATTTATGAAAGAAGAACTAAAAGAACTTGATCGATTAATTGAAATCTATAAAAGCAATAGTATTCAAGATAACTATAGTGAGATTATTTTACAACTTAATGAATGTACTCAGAAAAATCTTGGTCTTTACTTACCATGCAAAGAAAGTGGAGATGGATATGATATCAAAACTCTAACTGGTGATGATGGTGGCAAATATTTAATTGCATGTACTGATGATTCACAAAAGGAAGAGGGTGTCACATTTGTATATCTTACAATCAAGGAGATATTAGAGTATGCAGTAATGACACCAATGTGTAGTGGAATGTGCTTGAATCATAACGATAGCGGTAATCCTGTTATCTTAAATAAAGAATATTGCAGAAAACTATTATCATCTTTAGAAAGAAGCAAACAAGCGTAATGGAGGGCATTTATGATTTATCCAAAATTTTTAAAACCAAATGACAAAATTGGTATTTGTGCACCAAGTAGAGGAATAGACCCAGAAGATGTAAGCTTTGACTTAGCTATTAATGCTTTTAAAAATCAAGGCTATAATGTTTTTGAAAGTGCAAATGTTAGAAGTGGAAAATTACCATCTGCTGATGCAGTAACAAGGGCCAAAGAATTTAATGAACTAATGCAAAATGAAGATATTGATTTTATATATTCTGCATCAGGTGGAGATTTTTTAATGGAAATTTTACCACATATTGATGAAGAGTTAATTAAAGAAAAAATATCAAATGGAAATATAAAGTGGTTTGCTGGTTACTCAGACCCAACATCGCTTTTATATTATTTAACTACAAAATTTGATGTAGCAACACTTTATGGTACAAATGCAGGAAGCTTTGATCAAGAGTACTTATATAGAAATTTAAAAGATGCACTAAGTATTATTAAAGGCGAAATTACTGTTCAAGAAAGTTTTGAAAAGTGTGAAAGAGTTTCTTTTGAAGAGAAAGAAAATAGAGTAGATGGAAGTTATATTTTAAATACACCAGATATTTGGAAAACTCCAAATGGTGATGTAGATATTTCTGGAAGATTAATCGGTGGATGTATAGACTGTTTAAAATATTTAATTGGTACTAAGTATGATTATACGAAAGAATTTATTGAAAGATATAAAGATGATGGAATAGTTTGGTATTTCGATAATTTTGCACTTAAAACAGAAGATTTATACTTCACACTTTGGCAGATGAAAGAAGCTGGCTGGTTTAAATATGCTAAAAGTTTTGTTTTTGGAAAAACTTTATTTGAGGGGACAGAAACAGGACTTTCTTATGAAGATGCTGTTACTAGAGCTCTTGGAAAAGAGGTTCCTATTATTATGGAAGCAGATATAGGCCACGTAAAGCCCGCATTTAGTGTAATTAATGGAGCTAAAGGAAGATTTATAAGTAAAGCTGGAAAAGGAAGCCTTGAAATGAGTTTGACGTAAAATTGACAAAAAATCGTTTGCGTGCTAGAATTACGGTTGCTTAAATTAAAAATTGGAGGAGATGTAACATATGAATAAAGCAGTTCCAATTACTGTACTTACAGGATATTTAGGAGCAGGAAAAACAACTTTAATGAATCATATATTAACTAATCAAGAAGGTTATAAAGTTGCAGTTATTGTTAATGATATTGGAGAAGTAAATATTGATGCAAAATTAATTGCAGATGGTGGATTTGTTAAAGAAGAAGATAAAGGAAATGTAGTTCCACTTTCAAATGGATGTATTTGTTGCACATTAAAAGAAGATTTGCTAAATCAAATTATAGATATTTTAAAAACTGGAAAATTTGATTATATTCTAATTGAAGCTTCTGGTATTTGCGAACCACTTCCAATCGCACAAACAATTTCTTTCTTGGAAGATAATTTAGAAAAACAAGCTGGAAGAAAAATATGTAGACTAGATAATGTTGTTACAGTAGTAGATGCATTAAGATTAGTAGATGAATTTGGTTCAGGAAAAGACTTAGAAAAAGAAGACTTAGATGAAGATGATATTGAAAATCTTCTAATTCAACAAATAGAATTCTGCAATTTGATAATACTAAATAAAATTGATGAAGTATCAAGAGAGCAATTAGATGAAGTAAAAGCTGTTATTAGAAACTTGCAACCACAAGCTAGAATAATTGAAACCAATTATGCAAAAGTTGATGTAAAAATGGTTATTGATACAAGTAATTTTGATTTTGAAAAAACAGCTTCTTCTGCTGGTTGGGTAGCAAATTTAGATAAAGTTATTGATGACCATGATGAGGATGACGACGATGATGACCATGACGAACACGAACACCATCATGAACATCACCATGACCATAGTCATAATGAAGATGAAGGTGAAGCGGAGGAGTATGGTATTTCTACATTTGTGTATATGTCTAGAAAACCATTTAATTCGAAAAAATTTGAGGAATATGTTAATAACAAATTTCCAAAAGAGGTAATTCGTGCAAAAGGTCTAGTTTGGTTTGCAAATGATTATGATATGTCATACTTATTTGAACAAGCTGGAAAGCAAATGAAATTAACTGAAGCAGGTTTTTGGCTTGCAACTGCGCCAAAAGATGAACTTGAAAAAATGCTAAAAGAAGCTCCAGAGGCTCTTCAAGAGTGGGATGAAAAAGTTGGAGATAGAATGATAAAATTGTAATTTTTGGGAAAATTTTTCACATTTTGAAAGTGATAAAATGATAAAATTAGTATTCATTGGAAAGAATATGGATAAGAAAAAAATAATAGATGAAATGAATAGTTTACTAGCTGAGTAAAATAAAAAGCGTGCCATTACTGGCACGCTTTTTTTAGGGGAAGTGATATGACTCTATTCAATATTGATAAATTTCTTTTCTGGAAGAGCTTTTTTCTCTTCTTTCTTTGGAACATCAATTGTAAGAGTACCATTCTTGAAAGATGCTTTAATTTCTTCTTCTGTTACGTCTTCACCAACATAGAAGCTTCTTGAGCATTCTCCAAAGAATCTTTCTTTTCTTACAAATTTTCCTTCCTCACCTTCATTTTTCTCTTTAGATGTTTTAGCATGAACAGTTAAGTATCCATCTTCAATTGACATCTCAAGGTTTTCTTTTTCATATCCTGGAAGATCAATAGATATTTCGAATTTATCTTTCAATTCTTTTATATCTGTTTTCATTATGCGATTTTCTTCGCGTCTTCCAAATCCTCTGTTACTTGTGAAGAATGGATCATCAAAAATGTCATCCCACAAATCTAACTCGTTATTTTTTCTAGGTATCATAAACATATAAACCACCCTTTCTATTTATGGCGATTTACTATCGCCGTTACATGACTTTTTTCTATTTGTAAGTCTTTTTATTTAACTTACAACTTCATTATAGTTCAAAAATTAGCACTGTCAATAGTAGAGTGCTAAAATTCACAAAAA
>CAMUYU010000003.1 GCA_947164995.1 uncultured Clostridia bacterium | reverse complement strand
TTCTTAAAACATGATACATGGCTATCTGAATCAGGAATTACAGGAGTAGACTTTAAAGGATCTGCAGCAGGTATAACATGGAGATTTACAGTTCCAGTATGGGCAAAAGAAGGAGAATATTTAGGAAACAAAGGTATTAAGTTAAGAGTAATAGCAGAAAATGCTCCAAGTAAAGATGCAGGCTTAGAGCAAGAATTAGCAAATACTCAAGCAGACCATTCTAAATATATAGCAATTAAATACATACCAGTAGAAGTAATAGGAAAGATTTACGATTTACAAGTAAATGAGTCAACAGATAAAGATTGGATAGGAAATGTACAGTCATTAGGTTACTCAACAGGATATGTAAGAGCAAATGAATTCCCATTTGGTAGAACAAGGTCAACAGGAGTAACACCTGCAGTTAACCCAAGCCAAAATAAAAATACAGCATATCCATATGCACCAAAACTTGGATATACATTTGTATTTAACTTTAAGACAAAAGGAAGAAAGAGTAATCAAATAGATGTAAAAGTTGCAGAAAATGGATTCTACTTTGTAGCAAAGACAGGAGGAACTGCAATACCAGTAGATTTATACTATATGGCAAGTAATGGAAACTATTTGAAGATAACACCAGAAAACAATGTATCAAAAATAGGAGTTACATTAACAAATAAGTTTATGGGTGTAGAGCCAATAGAAATGAATAATTCAAATACAATATATCCATTAGAAAACTTACCAAAATATAACTATCAATTAAGAGTAGAATGCGGAACATTAGCAAAACTATTATTACCACATAACTTAAGACTAACTTATGATAACTTTAATGAATATATGACAGATAATGGTGGAAGAAAACTATATGGTAATACAAAAGCAGTTATTGCTCAAAATGCAAAGACAGCAGTAGCTCACTATGGATTTAATAGTGCAGAAACAGGAGAGCAAATGGTAATAGGTTCAGTAGGACATTGGTATGCAGGATATGCTTTGCCAAGTTCAACAGTAGCAGTAAAACAAGGTACAGATCCAGTAACTGCAGATAAAGCAATAAAGACAAATGATTCAACATTGACATATAAGACAGGATATATTTTAGTAAGATTTAAGATTAAGTCATTAAACACAAAAGCACCAATTGTACCAGCAACACCAGGAACGACAATAACACCTGGAGATGATTATTTACAATACAAAGGACCAGAAACATTAAATGATGCAACAGGTATTGAATACACTGCAGATGAGAAAGATAAGACACCAGGAAAAGATTTCAATAATCCAGATGTAGTATGGACAATAGCAACAGGAATGAGAGATATAACACTTCCAAGTGGATCACCTGCAAAAGTACCAAATGATGCAGTAGCAATTTATGAAACAGATTGGAACAATGTAGTAGATAATGATGGAACAATGACAAATTAATCATTTGATATTATTAAGACGACCAATTAAATTGGTCGTCTTTTTGTGATATATTTGGTCGTATTTATAGGGATTTTTCTCTTGACATAGTGGTATATAAATAATAGAATATAACTCGTAATGGTATATTATTCGGCTCAAGAGATGTTTACATAATAACTTCAAATGAGATATACAAATTGTTTAATATATTGTACATTGACATTTAAATATGAGGAGGAAAAGAACATGGAAAATTGGATTTTTGCTGCTCTTTTATCTTCTATAATAACTATTGTTATTTCAGTAATTGTTTCTAAAATTGTTTATAAAAGACTTGAAAAGTCTAAGGCAGAAAAAGGCGAATCAATTTTAAGTAATGCAAATGAAAAAGCAGAAAAGATTATTGATGATGCTAAGAAAGAAGCAGAAAGTGAAAGAAAAGAAAAAATACTTGCTGCTAAAGAAGAGATTCAAGCTGAGAAGGCAGAGTTAGAAAAAGAGATTAAAGAAAGAAGAGCAGAACTTCAAAAACAAGAAAAAAGATTAGTTCAAAAAGAAGAAACTCTTGATAGAAAAGTAGACAACTTAGAAAGAAAAGAACTTAAACTTCAAGAGCAAATGGCAGAAAATGATAAAATTAGAGAAGAACTTGAAAAATTTGTAGATAAGCAAAACGAAGAATTAGTTCGTATTTCAGGGCTTTCAAAAGAGGAAGCTAAAGAATATTTGCTTAAAAATATCCGTGAAACTTTATCACATGAGCTTGCACTTGAGATTAAAGAAGCTGAAAACAGAGCAAAAGATGAAGCTGACAAAAAAGCTAAAAATCTTATCACTTTTGCAATTCAAAAGTGTGCTGCTGATCACACTCAAGAAACTACAGTTTCAGTTGTTCCACTACCATCAGATGATATGAAAGGTCGTATCATTGGTAGAGAAGGACGTAACATTAAAGCTTTAGAATCTCTTACAGGTATCGATTTAATCATCGATGATACTCCTGAAGCTATAGTACTTTCAGGGTTTGATCCTATCAGAAGAGAAGTTGCTAGGATAGCACTTGAAAAGCTAATTGTAGATGGAAGAATTCATCCTGCTAGAATCGAAGAAATGGTTGAGAAAGCTAAAGATGAGCTTGAACAAATCATTAAAGATGAGGGCGAAAGAGCTTCAATGGAAACTGGTGTAGTTGGTTTAGACCCAGATATTATTAAGCTAATTGGTAAACTTAAATATAGAACAAGTTATGGCCAAAATGTTCTTAATCACTCAATAGAAGTTTCTCAACTTTGTGGTATTATTGCTGAAGAACTTGGCTTAGATGTTAAACTTGCTAAAAGAGCAGGTTTGCTTCATGACATTGGTAAATCAATAGACCACGAAATTGAAGGTACTCACGTTGAAATTGGTGTAGATATCTTAAAGAGATATAAAGAAAATGAAAAGGTTATCAATGCCGTTCATGCTCACCATGGAGATGTAGAGCCTGCTTCACTTGAGGCCGTTGTTGTTATGGCAGCAGATGCTATTTCAGCTAGCCGTCCAGGTGCAAGACGTGAAACTTTGGAAACATACATCAAACGTCTAGAAAAGCTTGAAGAAATTGCAGATAGCTTCAATGGAGTTGAAAAATCTTATGCAATTCAAGCTGGTCGTGAAGTTCGTATAATGGTTAAACCAGAAAACGTTTCAGATGACCAAATGACAGTTATGGCTCATGATGTAGCTAAACGTATCGAAGATGAGATGGAATATCCAGGACAAATCAAAGTTACAATTGTTAGAGAAAATAGAGCTATTGAGTATGCAAAATAAGATTATAAAAAGCACGCGAAAGCGTGCTTTTTTGTTGCAAATATTATGATTTTGCGATAAAATAACGAAGATTATAAGTATTTTTTTAGGAAAGGAAATAGTTATGGAAATTACGAAGAAAGATATTGAACATATCGCTAATTTAAGTATGTTAAATCTAAGTGAAGATGAAGTTGATGGGTATGCAAAGGATATGCAAGAAATTATTGCTTTTGCTAATCAAATTAATGAAATTAATACAGATGGATTAGAAGAATCTGCGTTTGCTCTTGATTCTTACAATGTTTTTAGAAAAGATGAAGTTAGAGAGTCTTTTGATAGAGAGCTTTTGATGCAGAATGCTCCTTCGTCAAATGGAGTGGCTTATCAAATCCCACCTGTTATTGAATAATTTGCATGAAAATCATTATCTTGCTGCGTCATTACGATTGTCTACGGTGCTCAACGTATACCACATACGTTTGCGCTCCTCGCAATCTAATTCCTTGCAATATAACGATTTTGATGCAAATTATGGGAATTATAATCAATTAATGAAAGGATAATATTATGAAAAATATTACTAAATTAACTTCTCACGAGATTCGTGAAGGTTATAAGAATAAAGATTTTACTGTAAAAGAAGTTGTAGAAAGCTTCTATAAAAATATAGATGAAAAAGACGGCGACATTAAGGCATTTATTACTTTGTGCAAAGAAGATGCTTTAAAATGTGCAGAAATTGCCGACAGCAAAATTAGTGAGGCTCTTGCAAATGGTACATTTGACGAGCTTCCAGCTTTATTTGGTGTGCCTATAGCTATTAAAGATAATATGAATACTTATGGAGTAAAAACAACTTGTGCTTCTAAAATTCTTGAAAACTTTATTAGCCCATATGATGCTACCGTTATTAAGAATTTAAAAGAGCAAGGTGCAATTATGCTTGGTAAAGTAAATATGGATGAATTTGCTATGGGAAGTTCTTGTGAAAATTCAGCATTTTTTGTAACTCACAACCCAGTTGACTTAACAAAGGTTCCAGGTGGAAGTTCTGGTGGTAGTGCTGCAGCAGTAGCTGGTGATTTAGCACCTATTTCACTAGGCTCTGATACAGGTGGTTCTATTAGAATGCCAGCATCTCTTTGCGGAATAGTTGGTATGAAACCTACTTATGGACTTATTTCTCGTTATGGATTGGTTGCATATGCTTCTTCATTAGATCAAATTGGACCTATGACTAAAGATGTTGAAGATAATGCAATTTTATTAAATGCAATTGCAGGCCATGATGAAATGGATTCTACTTCTGCAAATATTGAAAAGAAAGATTATACTAAAGCATTAATTAATGACGTTAAAGGCTTAAAGATTGGTGTACCAGAAGAATTCTTTGGAGAAGGAATTCAAAAAGAAGTTAAAGAAGCAGTTGAAAAAGCAATTGAAAAACTAAAATCTTTAGGTGCTGAAGTAGGAACTTGTTCACTTGCAGCATGCAAAGTTGCACTTCCTACGTACTATATAATTGCTGATGCAGAAGCTTCTTCAAACTTAGGAAGATTTGATGGTATTAGATACGGATACAGAACAAAGAATTTTGAAAACTTAAAAGATATTTATAAAAACACTCGTAGCGAAGGTTTTGGTAAAGAAGTAAAAAGAAGAATTATTTTGGGTACTTATGTGCTTTCTGCAGGTTATTATGATGCATATTATAAAAAGGCACAAAAAGTTAGAACCCTAATTAAAAAACAATTTGATGATGCATTTTCTAAATATGATGTTTTGATTGCTCCAGTATCACCAACTACTGCATGGAACATAGGCGAAAAAGTAAATAATCCGTTAGAAATGTATCTTGCAGATTTATTTACAGTTCCTATAAATATTGCTGGAATTCCTGCAATTTCTATTCCTTGTGGAAAAGATAATAATGGACTTCCTATTGGAATGCAAATTATTGGAAAACATTTTTCAGAAGAAACACTTTATCGTGTTGCATATACATTTGAGAAAAGCAGGGAGGTGTAATCATGGAATACGAAGTTGTAATTGGTCTTGAAGTTCACGCAGAACTTTCTACTAAAACAAAAATTTATTGTGGTTGCACTACTGAGTTTGGTGGAGACCCAAACACTCATTGCTGCCCAATTTGTACAGGTATGCCAGGAGCACTTCCAGTATTAAATGAAAAAGTAGTTGAATATGCTGTTAAAGCTGGTCTTGCAGTTGGAGCTCAAATCAATAGAAACTCAAAACAAGATAGAAAGAACTATTTCTATCCAGATACACCTAGAGCATATCAGATTTCACAATTTGATTTACCTTTATGTATTAATGGTGGTTTTGATATCACATTAAAAGATGGTACAACTAAGAGAATTGGTATTACTAGAATTCATATTGAAGATGATGCTGGAAAACTTGTTCACGATACTTATACTGGAGGTACTTTAGTTGATTTAAATAGAGCAGGTGTTCCACTTATAGAAATAGTTTCTGAACCTGATATGAGAAGTGCTGAAGAAGCAGTTGCTTATGTTGAAAAATTAAAAGGTATATTAGAATATATTGGAGTATCAGATTGTAAAATGCAAGAAGGTTCTTTAAGAGCTGATGTTAACTTATCTTTAAGACCTGTTGGTCAAAAAGAATTTGGAACTCGTACAGAGTCTAAAAACTTAAACTCTTTTAGAGCTATTGAACATATGATTAACTTTGAAATTCAAAGACAAAAGGAAATTTTAGAGTCTGGTGGAAAAGTTATTCAAGAAACTAGACGTTGGGACGAAGCTACTGGAGAAGGTTACGCAATGCGTAGTAAAGAAGATGCAGACGATTATAGATACTTCCCAGAGCCAGACTTAATGCCTATAAAACTTTCAGATGATTACATTAATAATATTAAAGAAAATCTTCCAGAACTTCCTGAGAGAAGAAAAGCAAGATATATTGAAGAACTTAAACTTCCAGAATATGATGCTGGAATTATTACATCTTCAAAAGCTCTTTCAGATTTCTTTGAAGAAGCTTCAAAAGAATGTGGCAATCCAAAGGCAGTTAGTAACTGGATTATGACTGACATTATTCGTATAGCTAGAGAGAATGATATCGATTATAGTGATCTTCCTTTTAGTGCAAAAAGATTTGCATCTTTAATCAAATTAATTGATAGTGGTTCGATTTCGAATACTATTGGTAAAAAGGTATTTGAAGATATGATTTCTGAAAATAAAGAGCCTGAAGAAATCGTTAAAGAAAAAGGGCTTCTTCAAATTAGCGATGAAAGTGCTATTAAAGAAGTCGTAGATAGAGTAGTTGCTGCAAATCCTCAATCTATTGTAGACTACAAAGCTGGTAAAGATAGAGCACTTGGATTTTTAGTTGGTCAATGCATGAAAGAATTAAAAGGCAAGGGAAATCCACAAATTATTAATCGCTTGATTATGGAGTACCTAAAATAAGATGAACGCTTCCGCCCAATCTCGTCGCCATAAATGTCTTCGCCTTCCGGCGAATGACATTTTGGCTGCGTTGGGCTACTTTAGCGATTTTTATATTGTGATACCGCTATAAAAAATACTTGTATTATTTTTATTTTTGTTATACAATAAACGCGGTTAAAATCTTGAACAAGAAAAAAGGAAGGGGTAATTTAAATGCTTACAGCAGGAGATTTTAGAAATGGTATGACTTTTGAGATGGAGGGTCAAGTATATAGAATAGTTGAATTCCAACACGTTAAACCTGGAAAGGGTGCAGCATTTGTAAGAACAAAACTTAAAAACGTTATTACAGGAGCTGTTACAGAACAAACATTTAACCCAACAACAAAAGTTGAAGAAGCTCAAATTGATAGAAAAACAATGCAATACTTATATAATGATGGAGATACTTACTACTTTATGGATAATGATACATTTGAACAACTTCCACTTACAAAAGATGATTTAGGAGATATCTTAAATTATCTATTAGATAATATGGAAGTTAAAGTTCTATCATACAAAGGTAAAGTATTTGGTGTTGAACCACCTATGTTTGTAGAATTAGAAATTACATATACAGAGCCTGGATTTAAAGGAAATACTTCTACAGGTACTTTAAAACCAGCTACAACTCAAACAGGATATCAAGTTAATGTGCCATTATTTGTTGAAATCGGAGACAAGATTCGTATTGATACTCGTACTGGCGAATATATGGAGCGTGTATAGATGCTTAAATTTAAAGATGAAATTTCAAAGCAAGTTGAAGAAATTAATAACACTATTTCAAATGAAGAAGAAAGACTTAAAGTACTTAAGTGTTTGCAAAATATGATTCAGGAGTTTACTACTCATGTTGTTCAACTTAAAGAACATCAAGACGAGCTTGAAGAAGAATTAATGTCTCTTGAAGAACATTTTGCTGACTTACAAGATGATTTTCTAGAAAGTGTTTCTGATGATGGAGATGCTTTTGGTACTTGTCCATATTGTGGAGAAGATATTCCTCTTGATTTAAAGAATGGTGATTTTTCTGATGTTGAATGTCCAAATTGTCACAATACTATAGAATTAGAAATCATGTATGACGATGAAAATGGATGTGAGCACAATAGCTGTGGAAAGTGTTGTGAACATGGTTGTAAGAGTGATGATTCTTCTTGCAGCAAAATTGTTAACTTTGAAGAGTTTAAAAAAGAAATTTCTTCTTTTGAAAATTCAAATTCAACAAAACCTAAAAAAAGTACAGCTAAAAAGAAAAAATAGTTTTTAATGGGCTTAAATTTTTATTTAAGCCTTTTTAATTATTAAAATAGATAATCATGAAAGGATTTTTAAAATGTCTATTACAAAAGTTTCTGATGAAGAAATAAAAAAGCAATATGAATACATGGAGAAAGTTAAAGAGTTAAGTTCAAAAGGACTTAAGTACTGTATCAATACTATGGGTTGTAAATTAAATGAAGCTGATAGTGAAAAGATTTCTGGTATGCTTGAAGAAATGGGCTATGAAAAATGTGATAGCTTTGAAGAAGCTAATCTTGTAGTTTTCAACACTTGTTCTATTCGTGAAAATGCTGAAGAAAAAGTATTTGGAAAGCTTGGCGAACTTAAAAATCTTAAAGAGAAAAATAACATGATAATTTGTTTCGCAGGTTGTATGTCTCAAGAACCACATGTTATAGAAAAGATTCAAAAAAGTTATCCACATGTAGATATAATATTTGGAACACACAACATTTATAAATTTCCAGAGATGCTATTTGAAAAAATCTCAAAACAACCAAAAAGAGTTGTTGATGTTTGGAATATAGATGGAGAAATATATGAAGGACTTCCAGTAAAAAGAGAAAGTAAGACACAAGCTTCTATTATTATTATGAATGGCTGTAATAATTTTTGCTCATATTGTATTGTTCCTTATGTACGTGGTAGAGAGCGTTCTCGTGCGCCAGAAGATATTATTTTTGAAGCACAAGAATTAGCAAAAGATGGTTGTAAAGAAATTTTGTTACTTGGTCAAAATGTTAATTCATATAAACCTCGTGAAGATTATAATTTTGCAAATCTATTAGCAGATTTAGATAAAGTTGATGGAATAGATATTATTAGATTTACATCACCTCATCCTAAAGATTTTAAAGATGATGTAATAGATGTTATTGCAAATAGCAAAAAGATTTCTAAAGTAATTCATCTTCCATTGCAATCAGGAAGTTCAAGAGTTTTAAAACTTATGAATAGAGGATATACGAAAGAACAATATCTAGATTTAGTAGATAGAATTAGAAAAAAAATTCCTAATGTATATTTTACAACAGATATTATTGTTGGCTTTCCAGGTGAAACAGAAGAAGATTTTGAAGATACTTTAGATGTTGTAAGAAAAGTAGATTTTGAACAAGTCTTCATGTTTATATATAGTTTAAGACATGGAACACGTGCTGAAAATATGGAAGGTCATTTATCAGAAGAGGTTAAATCTGAAAGATTTAATAGATTAAAAACTTTATCGGATAAAATGACCGAAGAAGGTATGAATAAATACGTTGGTACGATTCAACATGTTTTAGTTGAAGGTGAAAGCAAAACTAATAAAGATGTTTTAACTGCAAGAACAGATTCAAATAAAATTGTAAATTTTGAAGGAGATAAGTCTTTGATTGGAAAAGAAATAGAAGTTAAAATAATATCGCAACATGTTTGGTATTTAAAAGGTGAAGTTATTGACAAAGATTTCTAAAAGTGTTATTTTACTTATAGTTAAATAATTTGCGTTGAGAAAGAGTTTTATAAAATAAAGCAATTAAAGAGAGTTTATCATAAGCTGAAAGATAAACATTGTGTTTTTATAATTGGAACTTTGGAGCAAATATTTCATAAATTAAGGTGGATAGTTTCAAGGGTAACAGAAGCTATCAATTAGGGTGGAATCGCGGATATACTTCGTCCCTAAGTCATAGGACTTAGGGACTTTTTTTATGCCCTAAGTACTCCAAAACAAAAAGAAAGGGAGAGAAAAAATGGACAAATCAATGGACAAAATTGTATCACTTTGTAAAAACAGAGGTTTTGTATACCCTGGAAGTGAAATCTATGGAGGTTTGGCAAATAGCTGGGACTATGGTCCTTTAGGTGCAGAACTTAAGAAAAACATCAAAGATGCGTGGTGGCAAAAATTTATTAGAGAAAATAAAAACAACGTTGGTATTGATGCTGCAATTATTATGAATCCACAAGTATGGGTAACTACAGGTCACGTTGGGGGATTTTCAGATCCATTAATTGACTGTAAAGCATGTAAAACAAGACACAGAGCAGATAAGCTAATTGAAGAATGGAGTTTTGCTCAAGGAAAAGATGTATCTGGACTTGATGGCTGGACAAACGAACAACTTGTTAATTACATTAAAGAAAACAATATTCCTTGTCCTGATTGTGGCAAATCAGATTTCACAGATATTAGAAAATTTAATTTAATGTTTAAGACCTTTATGGGTGTTACTGAAGATGCTAAATCAGAAGTTTATTTAAGACCTGAAACTGCACAAGGTATGTTTGTTAACTTTAAAAATGTTTTAAGAACAACAAGACGTAGAATGCCTATGGGTATTGGTCAAATGGGAAGAAGTTTTAGAAATGAAATTACACCTGGTAATTTTATTTTTAGAACAAGAGAATTCGAACAAATGGAACTTGAATTTTTCTGCAAACCAGGAACTGATTTAGAATGGTATGCTTATTGGAAAGATACTTGTAAAAAGTTCCTAGTAAACTTAGGTTGTAAAGAAGAAAACTTAAGACTTCGTGAGCATTCAAAAGAAGAATTATCTTTCTATAGTAAAGGTACAACAGATATTGAATATTTATTCCCATTTGGTTGGGGCGAACTTTGGGGTATTGCAGATAGAACTGATTATGATTTATCTCGTCATATGGAAGCTTCAAAAGAAGATTTAACTTATATGGACCCTGAAACAAATGAAAAGTATGTACCATATTGCGTAGAACCAGCCGTTGGTGTTGATAGATTATTCTTAATGTTCTTATGTGATGCGTACAATGAAGAAGAAATAGCAGAAGGAGATGTAAGAACTGTACTAAAATTACATCCTGCTTTAGCACCATTTAAAGCTGCAATTCTTCCACTTTCTAAAAAACTTTCAGAACCTGCTACAAAGCTATATGAAGAACTTTCAAAGAAGTTTATGATCGATTATGATGAAGCTGGAAGTATAGGTAAGAGATATAGAAGAGAGGATGAAGTTGGTACTCCTTTCTGTATTACAGTAGATTTTGATACTTTAGAAGATAACTGTGTGACAATAAGAGATAGAGACACTATGGAACAAGTTAGAATCCCTATTTCAGAGGTTGAAAAGTACATTGAAGAAAGAATTAAATTTTAGTAAGAAAAAAAGCGACTTTTTAGTCGCTTTTTTATGTCAAAATGTTACAAAAATATTACAAATATGTTGACATAAAGCATAGACCGTGATAAAATTGTGACGCTTTAAATAAGTTGTAAAACTCATGTTCAAATTTGAAGGAGAGTGAAATTATCGACAAGATAAATACTTGATTTGTAAGAAAAATCTGAATCGTTTCACTATCAATAACATCATAAATACCACCTTTTAAGGTGTAAAAATTAAGGAGGCTCTTATGAAAAAGGGTATTTTCGCAACTATTCGGTTTTCTCTGGCGATTATTCTTGCAGTTGTCATGATTACAGGCTTGGGGTTTGTGCAGCCTAGTGCACATGCAGCATCTAATGCTGTACGGATTAGTATAGATGAATGGATTGGCTGGCAGAGCCTTCTTGATGCCAATGGTGGCTTGAGAACGGCTCCGGATTCTATCAATGCAAGAAATGGCATTAACGTTGAGTATGTTGTTATGAATGATGCAACTACATCCAGCGCTGCACTCATCTCTGGTGAACTTCAGGGTGCTGGCTACACCGTTAATCGCTACGCTTTCTTGCAGGCAAAGTTTGATGAGGCACGTCTGCCTGTGCAAATGTGTTATATCACGAACTTTTCCAATGGTGGTGACGGTATCATTGCAAAGGCTGATATTAAGTCTGTAAATGACTTGGTTGGCCGAGTTGTTGCTGTCCCGAAGTTTTCTGAAGCGCAGACTCTTATTGAATGGCTTTTGAACAATTCCGACCTTACTGACGCAGAAAAGACTCAGATTCGTAAAGATATGGTGTACTTTGAAACAGCAGATGATACAGCTAAGGCATTCTTTAGTGGTGCCGCAGATGCTGCTGCAACTTGGGAACCCTATCTTACACAGGCTGCATCTAGCACAGATAGTAGAATCCTTTTTGATACTTCGATGTCTACTAATCTGATTCTGGATGGTATTGTTTTCCGCGGTGACTTCATCACGAAGAATGGTGACTTTATCCAGAAACTCATGGATGGTGCACTTGAAGCGGCTTCGATGTACAAAGTAGAATTTGCAAACATTAAGCAGCTGCCCATGTTTGAACTTATGGAAGATGATGAAATAATTGATATGGCCAACGGCGCTGACCTTGCAACTTGTGCACAGAATGTAACCTTGCTCACAGATACTGCTGTTCAGATGTACAAAGATATGGCCGAAGTATGGATTGTTGTTGGTGAACAGGCTGATCCTAGTAAGGCGACTTCCGCATTTAATCCCACTTTTGCACAGGCCCTTTTGAGTAAGTACCCTGCAAAAGATGATGAGAAGGCTTCAGTAGCACTTACTGACGAGCAAAAAGCAACATTGATTGAAAGCCCGGAGGCTCTGCTTACTTATAGAGCTGATATTAAGTTTGATCTTAATTCAACTCAGATTAAAGCAGAATCGATTCCTCAGCTTGAAGAGTTTATTAAAATTGCAAAAATTTTGGATGGTGTTTATATCCAGCTCGAAGGAAATGCCGCCAAGCGTGCTAATGGCGTATCAGATGCTCAAATCACAGATTTTTCTCGTGAGAGAGCCCAGGCGGTTGCAGATTACTTTACTACCCATGGAATTGATCCTAATAGGATTGTAGTACTTGGTAATGGTGACTTTAAGCCATTAAATTCTGCCAACCTGGCAAGTCCTGAAAATCGTCGTACTGAATTTTACTTCAAGACGATTAGAGGATATTAATTTTATAATTAAAGAAATGAGAGGTTGGCAGTGCCAACCTCTTTTTCTTTGATTACCTTACAACGCGGAAGAGGTGAAGAATTTGAAAAAACTTAGCAAGCGCGCATACACTATAATCTATGTAGCATGCATTATTGTTCTTTGGTGGATTTGGAGCAAAGCTACAAACAAGGAATTATTTGCACCTTCTCCAAAGAGCACTTTAGATGTTATTATAAATCTTCTTAGTACAGGAGCATTTTTCAAACATCTATGGGCAAGCTTTTTGAGAGTCACAATTGGAATTTTAATTGCTACAGTAGTTTCAATTCCTCTTGGAATGTTAATGTCATGGTATTCTCCGGTAGGTAAGCTTTTGAATCCAATTGTTAATTCCTTAAAATTTGCACCAGTCACTTGCTTCCAGTCTTTGCTTGTTCTTTACCTCGGTATTGGGGAAGAAATGAAAATTGGACTTGTGACTATTGCGTGTATATTTTCGTTTTTGCCAGCTGTTATCCAAACGTGCCAAGATACTACAGATGAAACTGTAAAACTAAAAGAGACTGCTCTTACAATGGGATTTAGTTATTCAAGAATGTTAATGCATTGTTTAATACCTTATATCACACCATCGCTCGTAGAATCTTTTATTAATCTTTATGCTGTTGGTTGGACATATGTTGTTATTGCAGAAACTAATAATACACAATATGGTTTAGGTCATTTAATGTATATTGGTGGTGCACGTGGTAAAACTGCAATGGTATTTGCAGCCATTATAACGTTGTTTGTATTTAGCATGATCTTTAATAAGCTTGCGACGTGGATAACGAGGAAAATCTTTAGTTGGAGGATTGAAGATGAAAGAAAGAGTGCTACAGCTTAAAGACATTAGTCTTTCATTTGGCACAAACGAATTGTTTGCCAATTTGGATTACGAATTTAAGCCTGGTATCTATGCTTTCTCTGGTCCTTCTGGAGTTGGCAAGAGCACATTAATGCGAATGATTGCTGGGCTTGAAACAAGGTACACCGGAACAATTCTTTTGGAAGAAGATGAAATGGTTAAAATTGAAAATGGTATTGAGTTTAAAAGAAATTCAATTACTGTTAAGAAACCAATTCCAGAAATTCACATGGTCCATCAGCATTATAAAAGCTTTCCATGGCTTTCTTGCTTAGATAATGTTCTTATGGTTCATAAGGGACATAAAGTTAAACCTACAACTGATGATGTTAAGCAAGCAATGGAAGTTTTGGAAAGACTAGGTATCGCAGATCATGCACAAAAGTGGCCAACACAAATATCTGGTGGTCAAGACCAGCGTTTGAGTTTGG
The DNA here is from genome assembly GCA_947164995.1 of uncultured Clostridia bacterium. Taxonomy (GTDB): domain Bacteria; phylum Bacillota; class Clostridia; order TANB77; family UBA1234; genus RGIG6105. The sequence continues at coordinate 40,818 of CAMUYU010000003.1, read as the reverse complement.
CAAGTGCTTTTGTAAATCGTTGGAGTCCGGTATTACTTTATGATGAACCTACATCGGCTCTTGATGAAGTAAACGATATGCTCGTTGTTGAATTTATCAAAGAGCATCAAGCGAAGTTCAATACGATTGAGATTATTATTACTCATGAACAACATGTAATAGATGGTCTTGCACCAATCATTATAGAATTTTCACCTGAATTTCGTATTAGACCAAAAAAAGTAATGCCTACAGAAAAGTTCTTAAAGAATAAACCACTTCCTAAGGAGGTTTATGAAGATGCGGAAAAAGAAGCTGTTATCTGATATCTTTTTAATTCTTTTATCACTACTTTTGTATGTGATATTAAGAGTTTCGTTTGGAAGAAGTTTGCTGTATATCATAATTGTTCCTGCTTTGGCATTGGCAATTCATACTTTTACAATGTCATATTTTGACAAAAAAATTGCCAAGATTAAAGCATCAGAAGAATATGAGATGCAGCGACGCTTTAAAAATTCGGAAGACAATCTTTCAACTTACATGACACAACTTCAGGCGTTAAGTGATGATAAACCTGAGTTTCATGATGTTGTAGTTTCGTTTATGCGTAGTTTTTATTCATTATCTGCAAAACAAAAAGTATTAAATACTTTAGTAGAGATGAATGATGATAAAGCAAAAAGATTTTTAGAAGAAAGAAATAAGGCAACTCAAGATTTTATTCTTGCAAATGCTAAGAAACTTTTAAAGAGCCTAATAGTGTATGATGCACAGGCTGAGAAAAATCGTCCTAAAACGATTGAAGAAGTAAGTAGTGTTAAAGATGTCTTGAAAAGTACAAATGATCTTGTGGATAAATTCGATTTGCTTTTAGAAGAAGTAAAGCGAATGGGTGATGATTTTAATCCGGAAGATCCTGGACTTCTCGATGCAATTGAAAATCTTCAGCAACTTCGTACTTCTAGAGATGAAGCTGTAGATGATGAAGATGATGAGGATGTTGGAATTAATTTAACTTTAAATCCTTCTAATTCTAAAAAGGCAAAAGATTTTGAAGTGAGAGGGGGAACCTAAAATGTTCCCCACTCCTTCAAGACCTAAGAACAGCAAAAAGGAGGCAAAAATGAAATATGCTAGCCGGATTATAGGCGCAATCCTTGTTTTGGCGATTATTGCTGGTGGCATCTTTGGGGTTGAGTACGTTTTAAACAAATTTGAAAAAGATAAGGTTCCAGTATATAATCCCAGTGAGATAAAAGAAGTTGTTATTTCTCTTGATGAGTGGATTGGATGGAAGCCTCTTATTTATGCAAATGGTGGACTTTCAACAACTGCAGATAGCATTAATGCAAGAAATGGTATTAATGTTAAATACGTTGTTATGAATGATGCAACTGTGTCTTCTGCTGGACTTATATCTGGTGAACTTCAAGGTGCCGGGTATACAGTTAACAGATATGCATTTTTACAATCAAAGTTTGATGACGCAAAAGTTGATGTAGTTATGCCATACATTACTAACTATAGTAATGGTGGTGATGGTATTATTTCGAAGTCTGAAATTCGTTCTGTTAAAGATTTAGTTGGAAAGAAAATTGCAGTTCCTAAGTTTTCAGAAGCCCAAACTTTAGTAGAATGGCTTCTTAAGAATTCAGACCTGTCAGATGCAGAAGTAGCACAGATTCACGCTGATATGGCATATTTTGAGACAGCTGATGATACTGCAGAAGCATTCTTTGCTGGTTCGGTTGATGCGGCTGCTACTTGGGAACCATATCTTACTCAAGCATCTTCTTCAACAAATTCTAGAATTCTTTTTGATACATCCATGGGTACTAATTTAATACTTGATGGTCTTGTATTTAGAAAAGATTTTCTTGATGTTAATGAAGAATTTATTGTAAAGCTCATTGATGGTGCTCTAGAAGCAAACGCAATGTATTTAAGAGAGTTTAATTCCATTAAAGTTATGCCGATGTTTGAACTGATGGATAATGACGAAATCAAAGATATGTGCGCAAATGCATCAGTTGCAACATGGGCAGACAATATGAATCTTCTTTCATCTAGTGCAGTTATAATGTATAAGCAGATGGCAAACATCTGGATTTCTCTCGGCGAAAAAGCTGTTCCTGAAAAAAGTGAGACTGCTTTTACTACAGCTTATATTGAAAAGCTAAAAGATAAGTATCCAGATGATGAAGTTACTTCTTTTGCTTTTTCGAATGAAGGAAGACAGGCTGCTCAGCAAATTGATAATAACTCTGCACTTCTTTCGGTTAAGCTAAATGTTAAGTTTGAAGTTGATTCATATAAAATTTCTTCTGAGTCATATCCAGATTTAATTGAATTTGCAGATACTGCAAAAATGCTTAATGGTGTCTACATTCAAATTGAAGGTAACACAGCAAAAGTTGATGGAGATGACGGTAAAGACTTTTCTTATAAACGTGCAAGAAGTGTTGCAAAATACTTGCAGGGCTTAGGCATTAATCCTTCTAGATTTATTATTATTGGTAATGGTGATTCTAATCCTATTGCAAGTAATAATACAGAAGAAGGAAAAGCTGCTAATCGCCGTACAGAAGTATTCTTTAAAGTTGTTGGTTATTAACATTGGGCATAGCGAACAGTAGTGGAGGCTTAATATTATAAAGCCTCCACGAATAATTATTTATTATGGAGGATTTTAGCAATGAATAAAAAAGCAACAATTCTCATAGCGATGATGGTTGTTGTATGTCTACTTTTGACGGGTTGTTTAATCGACACGTCTCCTATATATAAAGATGAAGAAATTGCAGAAGGTGATCCAATCGAGCTTATAGATAGGCTTCGGATAAGTGTTATTGAAGAGGAACTTAAATCTGGAGAAATTCCAGAATTTGTTAAAGAAGCACATAAGAAATCAAATGCTGTTAATTCAACAGTTATGTATGAACTTCCTGATATTAGTAGTTATGAACCACTAGTTAAAGGAAACGCTCCGCTTGATGTGGAAATTTTTGTTCCAGAAGAAGATAACCTAGGTATTTCGGATTTAGTAGTATATGCTGCTAAAAAATATAATGAAGAAAATACAACTTCTTCCATAACTGTTAGACTTCTTGACTCAAACCTTGCAATAGACTTTATTAATGGTGGAGAATATAATCCTAAAGGATTTATTTCACCGAATGCGTTATATGCACTGTTACTAAAAGAATCAGGAATTAGTTCTAACGAGATATATAAAGGGTTAACAACAAACAATTTAGGAGTTGTAATTTCTTCAGAAACATATGAGCTTCTTAAAACAAAATATGAAGTAGTAGATGAACAAGCAATTGTTAGTGGTTGTATGCAAGGAGCACTTTTAATAGGATACACTAATCCTATGAATAACTTGTCTGGCCTAAACTTTATTGTTTCACTTCTTTCATATTTTGATGCTAATAGTCCATTAAGCATGGAAGCTACAACAGATTTCACAGTGTTCCAAGGTAGAATACCTTCCGTTGCTTATTCGTTTACTCAAACGTGGAAAGCATATAATGAAGGTAAATTCAATGCATTTGTGACAACCTATCAGGAACATATCATGGATGGAAATTTAAAAGATCATGTATTTGTTCCATTTGGTGCTGAAAATCATTACACACTTTTTTCAATGGAAGGTGTAACGGATGAAGAAGCAAATGTATTGAAAGATTTTGCTAATCTTTTTGAAAGAGAAGATATTGTTAAAAAAGCTAACGAAGAAGGATTGGGAAGAGATGATGATTACATTTCAACAGTTATTCCCGAAAATTATGATGGCTTGCTTAATGATGTTCTTAGCTTTTGGAAAGAAAATAAATCTTCTGGAAAGAAAGTTGCAGTTATTTTTGTATGTGATGTTTCTGGAAGTATGGTTGAGAAACCGCTTAGAGCACTTAAAGAATCTGCAATTAATGCAATGCAGTATATAAGTGAAGATAGTTTAGTTGGAATTATTTCTTATGATGACCATGTGTACTATAGTCTTCCTATTTCTGAATTCGATGAAAGTCAGCAAAGTTTTTATGTAGGTGCAATTCAAGCTTTAAAAGCAGGTGGAGGTACTGCTACTAATGATGCTTTGTTAATTGCTTTACAAATTCTAGAATTAGAAAAGACAAAAACCCCTGACATTAAGCCAATCATTTTTCTTTTAAGTGATGGTCAAACAAACAGCGGTTATAGTCCTCTTTCAAGAGTAAGTAATTTAATTTCTACTTTTGACACACCAGTTTATACTATAGGATATGATGCTGATGTGAAAGAGATGGAAGCAATTGCAAAGCTTAATAATGGTATTTATCTAAACGCTTCTAGTGAGGAAATTGGATATGTTCTAAAATCCCTATTTAATGCTGAAGCATAAAAATAAAAATAGCACGGAAATTTCCGTGCTATTTTTTATTGTTCATTTAATAACTTTAAATCATATTCTGCAATTGCTCGTTTTTTACCACTATCTAATTGTATTGCTCTTGTTGAAGATAAGATTTCTTCAATTTTTTGATTAGTGTTTATAAGAGCAGATATATCTACTTTTCTCTTTTTAGATTGTGTTAAAAATGAATCTGACAAGTCATCAATACCAAGAGCAAGTACAATTTGGTTTTTCCAAAGAGGAAGAGTACTATTAATGATAGTTGAAATTCGCTCTAGTATTTCTTGGTCATTGTTAAGAATAAGCTCTATTTGTGCAGAAGTTTGAAGTGCTACATTTCTAGAAAGAGCAAGCTCTGAAAGTTTTCTTTTAAATCTTTCGATTGCAGATTTTAAATCATTACTTTGATTTGGAAGCTGACTAAGTTGATTTAGTTTTTCTTGACCTGCCCATATATAAAGTGATAACTCTTTGTAACAGCGAGTGTTTGCTTTTTTAAAACGTCTCAATGTGTTTAAATCTTGCATTATAAAAAGCTGATGTTCTTCTAGTCTTTTTATAATCTTTTCTATTTCGTTCTCTGCAATAGAGTACTCAATGATTAACCGTTCATTAGATCTTTTTGAAAAAAGACCAATAGAATGGTCTAAATAAGACATTGCTTCTGTTTTTAATTTAGAAATAATAGAAATCAAATCTTCAATATCTCTTCTAACACTTTCCATATCTTTCATTCGCATTTGTTTTAAAATATCTTCGGAAGATAGTGAGAGCTTCTTTTGAGATGCATAACCATATGTTGCTACGAGTTGATAATCCATAATATCTATATTTGGTACTAAGGATTTTGCAGTAGAAATTTCTTGTGGTGTAAAATCATTTTCGTCAATAGTAATAAAATTAGATTGCTTATTTAAAGTAAGTGGAGCTGTACCCATTTGTGTAACCTCCAATAATTAATTGTTAATTTTCCATAATATACCATAAAGTCTGCATTATGTCAATCTAATAAGGTGAATACTGGTAGGAAATCTGTTAAAATATGTTGATTTTTTATGTCAAGCATGATATCATATGTCCATACTAATGACTTTTTATATACAAAAGAAAACAAGGCGAAAAAGTGTCGTCTTGTTTTTTGTTTTATGTAAAAAATGAAAGTGAGAGATATAATGGTTGTAGAAGATAAAGACTTTGCAATTATTGAAGATTTTTCTTCAAATGAGCAATTATCACAACAATCAAATGTTAATAACGAAAACATAGAAATATCTTCAAACTTAGGTCTTTTAGATATGGAAAATCATAATGATTACTATAAAAATATATTTTCAATTTTAATTAATATGTTGGATAGTAGCATTTTAAGGGATAACATTGAAAGACTTGAGATAGATTTAGTAGAAGTTAAGCAAAGGTATTTAAGATGTGATAAGTCTTCTTATGCTGTTTTAATGAAGATTCAAGAAGCACAATATGTTTTGATGTGTAAATATCTTGAAACTAGAAACATTGAAAAAGCAAAAGCCCTATGTGAAGGCTTTGATGAAACTATGGAAGATTATATTGTTGAAAGAGTTAAAAACAATATTAATGACTTTGCTTATGATGATAATTATTATGCTGCTATGCTTAAGGTTGATATATGTGAAAGAGTTAACATAGAAGTTAATTCTTTAAAGTTTTGGGAAGGTATTTTGAATATTGAAAAACCAAGCTCGAATTATAGACTTCCACCTCAATGGCAACCAGATAATAGTTTGATTCTTGCACCAAATCATTCTTTGGGATTTTCTATTAGTTCTTATAATTATTTCGGATTTGTAAAGGTATTTAAAATTAGGTATAACCCAAAAAGTGAAAAGAACAAAATGAATCTAGCTGATGTTCAAAAACTAAGAGAGTATTTAGTAAGACCTAGAATCACTAAAAATATTAGAATAATTTTTGAAGAAGGAATAGAGAATATTTACTTAGATTTAAACAATGTAAATATTTTGTGCAACTTTTCGGTTAAACTTCCAAGTACTGCAAAGAGAATAGGTGGCAACTTATTTAGAGAAAACGTTAATATCTCTGATGTAGATTTATCAGGAACTAGAATTGAAACAATAGAAGATAATACATTCTATAACTCAAATATAAGAAAGCTAATTGCACCATCATCATTAAAATCAATAGGAAAAAATGCTTTCGCAAATTGTAATGAATTGAAAGAAGTTGATTTATCTTCAACAAGAGTTTCTAAAATTAATCGCAATGCTTTTTATAATTCCGGCATAAAAAAGATTAAAGTTTCTTCTGAACTAGAAACAGTTGATTTGGAATCATTTAGTAATTGTAAAGAATTAAAAAAATTAGATTTATCAAATACTAAGATTACACAATTAGATGCAGGATTTTTGGCTAATTCCGGTGTAAGAAAAGTTAAACTTCCTAATGATATAAATGGAATTGACTTTGCAGTATTTAGTGATTGTAAAGAGTTAAAAGAGATTGATTTATCAAATACTTCAATAAAGAAAATTGGAGCATATAGTTTCTTTAATTCAAACATTGAAAAAATCAAACTTCCAAAAACAATAGAAGAAATAGAATATGAAGCATTTGGTAAATGTAAAAAACTAAAAAAGATAGACTTTGGCAAAACAAATTTAGTCAAAATTGCACCTTATGCATTTTATAAGTCAGGAATTAAAAATATAAAACTTCCAAAGACTTTAAAAGAGGTTAGTACAACATCTTTTCTTGAATGCGATAATTTAAAAGAATTAAAAATACCAAAGGAATAATATATGAAATTATAAAACAGACTTAGATTTATCTAAGTCTGTTTTTGTTTGTTCTTTAGTTGCATTTTCATTTAGTTATGTTACAATTAAATTATAACTAAGGATGAAGGGGAGATAATATGACCGACATATTTTTTGCTCTGGCGCTAGCTCCAGTTGCAATCATTCTCTGGTATATATATAAAAAAGATGTTCATAAAGAACCATCGTGGCAACTTGCTAAATCCATCATTTTCGGAGCACTAGCAATTATTCCAGTTGCAATAGTTGAGTTATGTATAGAAGATTGGTTCCCAACAGATATGATGTCTGTTGATTCTTTTCCACAGTTGTTTATTAATACATTTATAGCTGTTGCTCTTGTTGAAGAGTTGTTTAAATGGTTTGTCGTTATGAAGATTAATTATAATAATAAACAATTTGATGAAACTTATGATGCGATAGTTTATTGCGTTTTTGTTTCATTAGGATTTGCAGCAATAGAGAATTTGATTTATATATTTACAGATTTAATTAATGAAGGAGTAGTAGCAAGTTTATATACTGCGTCATTAAGATTTGTTACCTCTATACCCGGACATGCATTTTTTAGTATATTTATGGGCTATTGTATTTCATTTGCTAAGATGGCACAAACAAAGAAAAATAAATCTCAAGAGAAGATATTTTTATTTGCAAGTGTTATGATACCTTCTATTATACATTGCTTATATGATTTCTTTATTATTAGTGAAATGCGTTTATTTATGATTCTATGGTTTGTACTTTTAATTTCACTTTATACTTTCTGTGTAGAAATGGTAAGAAGTGCTGCTGAAAATAATGTTCATTATCAAGAATAAAAATTTTGTATATGCAAGGAAAGAGTAATTTTTCCTTGCATATATTTTTTTATAGTAGTACAATTTTATGTGGAAATTAAGCATATTTTTTTATATGCTTTAAATAAGGAGGAATGATTTATGGCTTTAAAAGCAGGTATTAATGGTTTTGGTAGAATAGGAAGTTTAGCATTTTCAGCAGCACTTGATAATCCTGAAATAGAAATCGTTGCTATAAACGATCCATTTATTTCAGCAGATTATATGGCTTATATGTTAAAACATGACACAGTTCATGGTCAATTTAAAGGTACTGTTGAAGCTGGTGAAGACTACATTGAAGTTAATGGTCACAGAGTAAAGGTTCTTAATGAAAAAGAACCAGCTAATTGTCATTGGGATGAATTAGGAGCTGAATATGTATTAGAGTGTTCTGGTGTATTTACTACACTTGAAACAGCTGGACAACATATAGCAGGAGGGGCTAAGAAAGTTGTTATTTCTGCTCCATCAAAAGATGCTCCAATGTTTGTAATGGGTGTTAATAACACAACTTATGATCCAAGTATGACAATAGTTTCTAATGCTTCTTGTACTACAAACTGTTTGGCACCACTTGCTAAAGTTATTAATGATAAATTTGGAATTAAAGATGGTCTTATGACTACAGTTCACTCAACAACTGCTACACAAAAGACCGTTGATGGCGCTTCTAAGAAAGATTGGAGAGGTGGTAGAGCAGCTTCTGCAAACATTATCCCTTCATCTACAGGAGCAGCTAAAGCTGTTGGAAAAGTTATTCCAGAATTAAATGGAAAACTCACAGGTATGTCATTCAGAGTTCCTACAGTTGACGTTTCAGTTGTTGATTTAACAGTTAATCTTGAAAAACCAGCTACATATGAAGAAATTTGTGCAGCTGTTAAAGAAGCTTCAGAAGGAGAATTAAAAGGTATTCTAGGATATACTGATGAACTTTTAGTTTCTTCAGACTTTATTCACGATCCAAGAACATCAATATTTGATGAAAAAGCAGGTATTGCATTAACAGATACTTTTGTTAAATTAGTTGCTTGGTACGACAATGAGTGGGGTTATTCAAATAAACTAGTTGATTTAGCTTTATATATGCATTCAAAAGACTAATTTGTATTTAATTATTATAATAGTTTATATAAAAGAATTGAGAAGTATTTGTATTTTCAATTCTTTTATTTTTATTAGGAGAGTGTTTATATGTTTAAAAAAGTTACATTTTTGAGTGTTTTATTGTTATTATTAATATCTGCATCTTGTTATGCAGCATATCATTATGATGTAAAAATGTTTGATGTTAATCTTGTTGAACCAGAAACATTTAGTAAAAATGAAAAATTTAAATTAGAAATATCACCAGATGTTGGAGATGAATATACTGTTATTTGTGGCTTTGTCTATGATGTTTCAAGTAGTTCTCGTGGTGGAAAGATTTATAATGATGGCATATCTGTAAGTGAACTTTTATATGATGCGGAATCAAAGGGAATATATATTTATGGAAAAACGGTATATATCTACGTATATATATATGAAACAGCAACACATTTACCAATGTATGATATAGATATTCCATATAATGTTCCTAATAAACTGGAAGAAAAAGCTAATACTACAAGCGTTGTTCAAACTACTCAAACTACTCAAACTTCTCAATCTAATTATTATCCTATGATTTTGAATAAAGAGTTACCAATATCTATTAATGGTAATTATTTAGAATTTTATAATGCTAATGGTGATAGAGTATTTCCTATTACTTACAATGGAACTACTTACCTTCCAATTAGAGCCTTATCTGGTCTTTTCAAAACCCAGATTGCATGGAATGGCGAAAATCAAAGTATTTTGCTAGGTGAAGGTGATATTTCTTCTAATTGTGTAAAAATAGTTGAAAGACATGAAAGCAATAAAATGGAAGATATAAGTGCACAAGTAAATACAAAAATTAAGGTTTATTATATGAGCAATCTGCAAAAATTTGAAGATGCTAATGGTTTAACAGTTTATCCAATTTCTTATCAAGATACGACGTATTTACCTGTAAGAGCAATTTCTAAATTGTTTGGTGCACAAATAGAATGGAATAATGATACAAGAGAAGTGGAAATTACTTATAAGAATAGTAGTATTGATGCAGAAGATGTTGACTTTGAAAATGGCGAATTAAATATAATTAGTGACAAAGTAGGTAGAGATGGAATCTATATAAATAAAGCAGGCGAGTGTGTTAAGATTTATTCGTCAAGATTTGAATGGTATTCTGTTATTTATAGTAACAAAAATAACATAAAGGTTTCTTATGATAATAAATATTTTAATGTAAAAGTAGGTTATCCAGATTCAAGAGGGTTTGGTATATATTTTATAGATGATTACCTAGATGGAAAATATGATAATGAAATAGATTTTTATTATGTTTCACAGGATGGGAAAAAACTTGTATCAGAGAAAAGGGGGAAAGATTTCGACTTAATTAAAATTAGTGATGATTATTTTAGAGATGATTATATTAATGAAGGATTTGTTTTAAATAGTCCAATAAATGGTCAATATAAAGATTTAAATAATAATAATTATAGAATAGCCGAAGTTTCTAACTACTCTTTTGGACAAAAGAAAGCCATCGTTGTAGGGGGTGATATCCGGAAGAGAATGTTACTATTATTTGACGGACTCAGCTTATAATGAAGAGCCACTAAAATCATTCCTTGTGAATAATTCAATAAATGATATTAAAGAAATATATTCTTCTGAAAAAGGATTGGCAAATTATTTTGATGGGTATTTAGTTCACAATGATGGTAGTATTTCAAAAGTTAGCTGTCATTTTGAATCAAATAAATCTGGAAATATGAATGATGTTAGTGTTGCCGGAAAAATTGAAAAACTTTCTTATTCTGAAAAATATGATTTTTCAAGTATTATACCAGGCGGAATGCCAGTAATGAATCATTAATAGTAAAAAATGCGTTGACATAATTGTAAAAATATGATATTTTATCGTTGAACAAAAGAATTAAAGAGGCGATGCTAATATAGCAAGCCAATATTTCAAATGAAAAATACTGACTATAATTTAACGATTTTTATTAAGAGTATTTTAATGTCAGAAGCAAATGGCCGCGCTGTATTTAAAGGAACAAAAGGGACTCCTTGTTTTGATGCTTTATGGTATCAAATAGATGGGAAGGTCTACCAGAAAATGATGTGTAGTTTGCCCGGCGGAAAAGAGTGATGCAAGGGGAATCCTGTTATGAAGGTAATAATAGGACTATTACTCTTATAAGGTTCCGGGAGGTTTGCCAATGAGGGCAAGGCGTGATCCTCGCTGTAGTCCGAAGGGCTTTTTTGCGCGACCATTTGAGATACTCCGGCCTGTTGTCTTTTGCCGGAGGGAGCTATAGTCTTTTTAGATTATAGCTCTTTTTTTATTTTTATTTATTTTTCATGGAACTTTAATTATTACAATTCTTCTAAATAATTGAAATATTATTTTCGTTATAGTACCATATTATAGGGTTATTCCAAAATTAGTATGGTAAGAAAGAAGGAGATTTTTTATGCGTAAAAAAGTTATAGCAGGAAATTGGAAGATGAATCATTCTCCAAAAGACACAAGAAATTATTTTGCTGAATTTAATGATTTGGTTAAGGATAGTGAACATGAAATCATTTTGTGTGTACCTTATATTGATGTTGCAGCAGCTTTAGAAAGTACACATGATACAAATATTAAGATAGGAACTCAAAATTTAAATCATCAAGTTGCAGGGGCTTTAACAGGCGACGTTTCTGTAAAAATGCTTGAAGATATTGGTATAAAATATTCTATAATAGGGCATTCAGAAAGAAGACAATTCCATCATGAAACAGATGACTATGTTAATTTGAAAATTAAATCTGCTTTTGATCATGAAATTGTACCTATTCTATGTGTTGGTGAAACATTATATGAAAGAGAATTAGGAATAGCAAAAGAAAAAATAATTATTCAAATTAGAAAAGATTTAGAAGGACTACCTGCAAAATTTGCTGAACAAATGATTATAGCTTATGAACCTATTTGGGCAATTGGAACAGGTAAGACAGCTTCTACTGAAGATGCAAATGAAGCATGTAAATTAATAAGAGATGAAATTAGAAAAATGTACAATGATGATGTAGCAGATAAAATTAGAATTTTATATGGCGGAAGTGTTAAGCCAACTAATGCACAAGAACTATTTAATTTAGAAGATATTGATGGTGGGTTAGTAGGAGGAGCAAGCCTTACACCTAAAGATTTTGCTGATATTGTTAATTTTGACAAATAATGTCTAAAAGGAGATTTATTATGAAGACAAAAATTGTTGTAATTGTTGTAGTAGTAATTATATTAGTTGTTCTTTTGTCATTTGCAACGTTGTTAATGAACCAAAGTCAACAAATAGCACAAAATGCTGGTCAGGGTCTTTCTTCAATGAATTATGGGAAAATGGAATCTGCTAGTTATTTAGGTTATTCTGTTGGAGGAGCAAAAGATATTGAAAACTTTAGAGAAAATATTGAAAATGGTTATTTTCCTATTTCAACAGATGTAACATATAATGGTATTTTCTATGATTATATGTTTGATACAGGAATGCTAGATGAAAATAGAACTGGTGATGAACCGTTATTTTTCCCATCATATTCAACTGCAATTTCAAAAGATCCTGTTTCTAGTAAAAATGAATATTATTTAACTGTTGGTCTTAATTCAAATATTAAAGAAGATTTTCAAAGAAAGAAATTAAATCTATTAGTTTTATTAGATATTTCTGGATCAATGGGTTCAAGCTTTAGTAGTTATTATTATGATAATCCTTTTGCTAATGGTGGTATTAGTGAGAGCAAAATGAAACTTGCTAATAAAGCAGTGTGCACATTGATTGATCAATTAAAACCAGATGATTGTTTTGGATTAGTAACTTTTGATTCAGAAGCCAAAACACTACAAACAATTAAACAAGTGTCAGATTTAAATCTTAGCAATTTAAAAAACAATATAATGGAAATTACTGATAGAGGGGGCACAAATTTTTCAGCTGGTTACATAGAAGCAACGGCTGCTTTTAAAAATTTCCAAAATGCAAATAAAGATGAATATGAAAATAGAATTATTATCATTACAGATGCAATGCCAAACTATGGAGAAACAGGTAGTAATAGTCTTTTAAAGATGGTTGATAATAATGCAACAAGTGGAATATATACAACATTTATTGGCGTTGGTGTAGATTTTAATACTAAACTAATAGAAGAAATTACAGATGTTAAGGGTGCTAACTATTATTCAGTTCATAATAATGAAGAGTTCCAAAAAAGAATGGGTGAAGAATTTGAATTTATGGTAACACCTTTAGTATTTGATTTGTCACTAGATGTTGATTCTAAAGATTATAGTATAGAAGCAATTTATGGTTCTGATAGTGCAAATGCTAAAAATGGAAATATTATGAAAGTAAACACTTTATTCCCATCAAAGAGTGAAGGCGGAGAAGTAAAAGGCGGAGTTATTCTTTTAAAAGTTACTCCAAAAGGCAATAAAGAAAACGGAGAATTAAAATTAACAGTATCTTTTAAAGATAGAAATAATAAAAGTTATAAAGATGAACAAAGTGTATCATTTAAAGAAACTGAAGAAGAATATTACGATAATACTGGCATAAGAAAAGCAATTGTATTAGTTAGATATGTAAATGTTCTTAAAAACTGGATTTTATATGAAAGAAGTAATAATAAAGATTTCTTAATTCTTCCAGTTTCTGGTATTATCGATGGTTACAAATATGATGAAAGTTTTATTATATTAAAATTAGGTGAGCATGAACGTACTTCTGTACCTCTTAGTGTAAGTAAAGAATATAAAGAAATATTTACTGATTTGAAATCGTATATTGAAAAAGAAAATGAAGAATTAAAAGATGATACTTTTGATAAAGAATATAAAGTATTAGATTTATTGGTTGAGTATGATAGTTCAAAACCAGTAGAAAACGAAAAAAGATTTGACTATTAATATGGAAATTTTATAGTTTCAACTTTTGGATAAAGACGTTTTAACGTTAAAGAAATATAAGGAGGAAATAATAATGAAAAAGTCAATTGAAGATTTAGACGTTGCTGGAAAGAGAGTTTTAGTAAGATGTGATTTTAACGTTCCACAAGATGAAAATGGAAATATCACAGACGACAGAAGAATTAGAGGAGCACTTCCAACAATTCAATATTTAATGGAGCACGATGCAAGAGTTATTCTTTGCTCACATTTAGGAAGACCAAAGGGTGAAGTTAATCCTAAGTATTCGTTAAAGCCAGTTGCTAGAAGATTAGAAGAATTACTTAACGTAGAAGTTAAGATGGCTGAAGATGTAGTTGGAGAATCTGCTAAAAAGCTTGCAGAAAATTTACAAGACAGAGAAGTAATGCTTCTTGAAAATGTTAGATATGATGCAAGAGAAGAGAAAAACGACCCTGAACTTTCAAAAGAATTAGCTAGTCTTGCAGATTTATATGTAAATGATGCTTTTGGTACTGCACACAGAGCTCATAGTTCTACAGCAGGTGTTGCAGATTACTTGCCATCAGCTGTTGGTTATCTAATTAAAAAAGAAATTGATATTATGGGTAAAGCCTTAGAAAATCCAGAAAGACCATTTGTTGCAATTATGGGTGGTAAGAAAGTATCTGATAAGATTTCAGTAATTGAAAATCTATTAGATAAAGTTGATTCATTAATAATTGGTGGAGGAATGGCATATACATTCTTTAAAGCTCAAGGAAAAGAAATTGGAAAATCAATCGTTGAAGAAGATAAAATTGATTTAGCAAAAGAACTTCTTCAAAAAGCTGAAGAAAAGGGAGTTAAACTAATTCTTCCAGTTGATAACGTAGTTGTTCAAGAATTTTCAAATGATGCTCCTTCAAAAGTAGTTTCAAGTGATGAAATTCCTGCTGATTATATGGGAGTTGATGTAGGACCAGCAACTATAGAGTTATATAAAGAAGTATTAAAAGATGCTAAAACAGTGGTATGGAATGGACCAGTTGGAGTATTTGAATTTGATAATTTTGCAGTAGGTACTAACAAGGTAGCTGAAATCCTTGCAAGCCTTGAAAATGCTACAACTATCATTGGGGGAGGAGACTCTTCTGCAGCGGTAGAGAAGGGTGGCTTTGCAGATAAAATGACACATATTTCTACTGGTGGAGGAGCTTCATTAGAATTTTTAGAAGGAAAAGTACTTCCAGGAATTGATTGTATTTCTGAAAAAGAATAAAATACTTGAATTTTACATAATGCTGTGGTATAAAAGATACGTAAGATAAAAGTTTTATGGCTTTTCCGACAATTGGAGGGAATCACTATGCAAAATGAAATTGTACCACGGCAAGAATTGATTGAGTACCTAAATGAAGAGATATTGCCTGAATATGACTTAAATGATAAAGGTCATGGACAAGACCATGCAAGGTATGTCATTAGAAGAAGTATTGAGTTTGGAAAGCAAGCAGGATGCGACATTGAGATGTGCATTACATGCGCGGCTTATCATGATGTGATGCATCATGTAGATAAAGACAATCATGAAGCACTTGGTGCACAAAGACTTTACGAAGATAAAAAATTGCGTGAATTTTTTAGCGAAGAGCAAATGCTAATAATGAAAGAAGCGGTTGAAGATCATAGGTCTTCGCTAGATGGAACGCCACGTTCCGTTTATGGAAGAGTTCTTTCTACGGCAGATAGGTCTACAGATTTTCGTACTGTTATTAAACGTTCTTTTTATTACAATAGACGGCATAGAAATGATTTGACTTTTTATGAAACAATGGAAGAAGTTCGAAAACATATTGAAGAAAAGTATGGGCCGAATGGTAAAGCAAAAACTTATTTTTATGATCCTGATTTTGAGAACATGAAAAAAGTATTTGCAGAACTTCTTGCAGATGATAAAAAGTTTACTGAAGCATATTTAGAGTATAAGATGTTTAGAGATGGAGATTGATTAATCTTCATCTTTTTTATTGTACATAATGCGTAGACATAACAATTATTTTTTGGTTGAAGTGTTTTATTTTTTTATTTTAATGGTATAATTATATAGAATGTCAATTAATGATGATATACAGAAAGGAAATGAAAATGAAAGACAAATTAACAATGCTTATTATAGTAGATGGATGGGGCATTAATGAAAAAGAGGAAGCAAATGCTGCTAAATTGGCAAATACACCAAACTTTGACAGTCTATTTTCTCAATATCCAAACTCAATTGTACATACTTCTGGTCTTGATGTTGGACTTCCAGATGGTCAGATGGGAAACTCAGAAGTTGGACATATGAACATTGGTGCAGGAAGAATAGTATATCAAGAGTTTACTAGAATTTCTAAATCAATTACTGATGGAGACTTTTTCAAAAAGAAAGAGTTCATTGATGCTATTAATAATGCAAAGGAAAACAATACTAATTTACATATTTATGGATTATTATCTGATGGTGGTGTTCATAGTCACAATACACATTTATATGCTTTATTAAAGTTATGTAAAGAACAAGAATTTGATAGAGTTTTTGTTCATTGTTTCTTAGATGGTAGAGATACTCCTCCTGCATCTGCAGAAAATTACATAATGGAACTAGAAGATAAAATGAAAGAAATTGGCGTAGGTAAAATAGCTTCTATTATGGGAAGATATTATGCAATGGATAGAGATAAGAGATGGGATAGAGTAGAACTTGCGTATAATGCATTACTAAGAGGAGAAGGATTAAAAGCATCTTCTGCTGTTGATGCAATTGAAGGTTCTTATCAAAGAGAAGAGTTTGATGAATTTGTTAAGCCAACTGTTGTTACAAATGCAGATGGAGAGGCACTAGCTACAATTAAAGCAAATGATTCTATTATATTCTTTAATTTCCGTACAGATAGAGCAAGGGAGATTACAAGATCAATTGTTGATCCTGAATTTGATGCATTTCCAGTAGAACATTTTCCAACAAAATATATTTGTATGACAGAATATGATGCTACAATGCCAAATGTTGAGGTGGCCTATAAACCAGAAAAGCTAACTAACAACTTTGGTGAGTACATTTCTAAATTAGGATATACACAACTAAGAATTGCTGAAACAGAAAAGTATGCTCATGTTACATTTTTCTTTAATGGTGGAGAAGAAGTTGAATATCCAGGTGAAAAGAGAATACTTGTTAATTCTCCAAAAGTTGCAACATATGATTTACAACCAGAAATGAGCGCTTATGAAGTAACAGATAGAGTTGTTGATGTAATTCGTGAAAATGAAACAGATGCAATTATTCTAAACTTTGCAAATTGCGATATGGTTGGTCACACAGGAAGCTTAGAAGCTGCTATTAAAGCAGTTGAAACTGTTGATGAATGTGTAGGGAAAATTGCAAATGAAGTATTGAAAGTTAATGGTTCGTTAGTAATAATTGCGGATCATGGAAATTGTGAGCAAATGATTGATTATACTACAGGAGAGCCACATACAGCACATACAACAAATCCAGTTCCAATTATATTGGTTACTAAAAATCCTGAATTAAAAGTTGCTGAAGGAAGACTTGCAGATATTGCACCAAGTTTACTTGATTTAATGGGATTAGAAAAACCAGCTGAGATGACAGGAAGAAGTCTAATTGTTAGAAGCTAAAAAATATAGTTGCTATATGCTTTTTGTTATTGTAAAATTATTTTAATAACTTATATAAGTGAGGTAATAATTATGTTTGAATTAGATGAAGAAAAAACTGAAAGACTAAAAGAAATTTTTGCTAAATATGCAATTAGTTCTTTGGAAAATGTTAAAGAGATTTGTGCTGAAAAGAATATTGATGTTGAAAAGGTTGTAACAGAAGTTAAAGCAGATGCACCAGAAGTTGCTAAACTTGCTTTTTCTTTAGGAACTGCAATTGCAATAAAGAAAGATACTAAACTTGCTTCTTATGTTGCTTATGATATTGGTGAAGCAATTCAATTATTCTGTTCAACAACTAGTGAAGCTCAAGATAGAGAAGCAGGATTTGGAATTGGAAATCAAGCAGCATTAAGAATAAAAGAAGAAACAAGTGAAGATGAAATGGTTGATTATGCAAGTATGCTTGATTTTATGGGGATGTCAGGTGACGAAATGATTGAAATAATCAAGAAATTATCTGCTTTAGTAGAAGCTGCTATGAAAGATTAATTTAATAATAATAAAAAGACATTTTGATTTTTCAAAATGTCTTTTTTGTTTTTCTATACATTAAATCTAAATAAGATTACATCTCCATCTTGTACGACGTAGTCTTTTCCTTCAATTCTAATTAATCCTTTTTCTTTTGCTTTTGTGTGATTTCCACATTCTATTAATTCATTAAATCCAATTACTTCTGCTTTAATAAATCCTCTTTCAAAATCTGTATGAATTTTTCCTGCAGCTTGAGGAGCTTTTGTTCCTTTAGTAATTGTCCAAGCTCTACATTCATCTTCACCCGATGTTAAGAACGATATAAGTCCTAATAAATCATAACTTTCTGTTATTAATCTATCTAATCCAGATTTTTCTATTCCATATAGTGCAAGCATTTCTTCTTTTTCACTATCATCCAAACTTGCTAATTCTTCTTCAACTTTAACACATAGTGGAATTACTTTACTATTATGTTTTGCAGCATATTCTTTTAGTTTTAAAACATTTGCATCATTTTCGGCATCTTTTAATTGTTCTTCAGAAATATTTGCTACGTACATCATAGGTTTGTCAGTAAGTAAGAATAAATCTTTGATTGATTCTTTTTCTTCATCTGTAAGTATGCAAGTAGAAGCAAGGTTTCCTTCCATAAGAACAGCTTTTATTTTATCTAATGCATCAACTTGGACTTGATCTTTTTTATTTGTTCTTGCAAGTTTAATTGCTTTTTCTCTTCTTTTATCTACTGCTTCTAAATCAGCGAATATTAATTCTAAGTTTATTGTTTCAACATCACGAATAGGGTCGATACTTCCATCTACGTGAACAATATTTGAATCTTCAAAGCATCTTACTACTTGAACTATTGCATCAACTTCACGAATGTGAGATAAGAATTTATTTCCTAAGCCTTCACCTTTTGATGCACCTTTAACTAATCCAGCAATATCAACAAATTTTACGATAGCATGGGTTGTTTTTTGAGGATGATATAGTTCTGATAATTTATCTAATCTTTCATCTGGTACAGGTACTATTCCAATATTTGGTTCGATTGTACAAAATGGGTAGTTTGCACATTCAGCACCAGCCTTTGTAATTGCATTAAACATAGTACTTTTTCCAACGTTTGGTAATCCAACAATTCCAATTTCCATTTATTAAACATCCTTTCTCTATGAACTATATTATGTTAAACTATATTAACATAATTTTTGCACTTGTTTATGTTACAAATTCCTAAAAAATATAGCATAAAATTGTACAAAATGCAAATGTATGATAGAATATATAACGAAATAATGGACTTATTGTGTCCTTATGTCAAATTAAATTTTTTTAAGGAGCATTATGGAAGTAGCAAATATAGAAAAATATATGCCCACTGTATACCAAGCAGAAATACTAGTTAAAAATAACTTAGAAATGTATCGTGCAAAAGGAGAAAAAGCATTTAAGATTATTCATGGATATGGTTCTACGGGTAAAGGTGGAGCATTAAGAACAGGCATAAGAAGATATTTAGATCAGTTAAAAGGTGCTAAGATAATTGCGGATTATGTGCCTGGTGAAAATTGGACAGCATTTGACGAAACGACTCGTAAAGTTTTAGATATGTGCGATGACTTTCGTAAAGACAAAGATTTAGGACAAATGAACTCAGGAATTACAATTATAGTAATAAAGTGGAGTTAGATACAGCGATTATAAATCGCGGTTAAGAAAGGATTTACAAATGAAAAAATTATTAATTGTATTTATAATTATGAATTTCATACTATTATCTGGATCTAGTTTTGCAAAATCTTCAAAATTAAATGTACCAGAAGATATTAGAGTTGGGCTTTTTTATGCCTCATCTGCCAAATCTTCTATAACATTATCATCTCCAGGTGGAATTGAAATTGGAACAATGCGAAATGGTGAATTCACATTCGAAGATGAAGCATTAAAAAATGAAACCATTACCGTTCAAAAAAGTTCAATACCAGGAGCTGTATATATTGAAGGCTATGGTGACATAGGTTCAGCAAATGATTATCCATATTTCAAAAGCATAGAAAAAGATGGAATTTCTTTAATGATAGTCAATGGCACAAAATATAGAGGTAATATTGAAATTAGAAGATTTTCAGATAGTGACATGACTGTAATTAATCATGTTACTATGCAAGAATATTTATATGGAGTTGTTCCTAGAGAAATAGGAGGCAACAGTCCAATAGAAGCAGTTAAAGCACAAGCAATAGTTGCAAGAACATATGCGTGTAAAAATTATGGCAAACGTTCTAAATTAGGTTTTGATGTTATGCCTACAGTTGATGACCAAGCATATGGTGGATATGAGTGGGAAGTTGCAAACTCTAATAAGGCAGTTGACGAAACTTATGGACAAGTTGTTGTGTATGATGGAGATTTAATTGGTGGCTACTACTTTTCAACATCAGGTGGTTATACTGAAAACTCTGAAAACGTATGGACAAGTTCAGTTGATTATTTAAAAGCAGTCCCTGATACTTATGAACCAGAAATTGAAGGTAACACTACTTGGGAAGTTACTATGAGTGCCGATGAAGTGAAAACAAAATTACAAAAAAATGGAATTAATGTTGGAGATATTATTGATTTAGAACCTGTTGAATATACTGACGCAGGAAGAATTCTAGAATTAAAAGTTGTTGGTACAGCTGGAGAAAAAATAATATCTAAATCAAGTGTTAGAAGTTATTTAGGTTTAAAGAGTCAATGGTATTCAATAAATGATGAAGCACCACAAGTTATTACAAAAGTTTCTACTCCTCAAGCAGTAACTGAAATTGTTGAAGAGGAAAATAGCGACCCAGAATGGTTTTTAAAATATGATGAAGATAAAATAAATGAAGTTACTACAGATTATGTATCTGAAGAGAAAAACTTTGTTAAAGAAATTGATGAAAAAATAGATGAATCAAATGATAAAAAAATAAATGTTGCAACTACAGAAGAAGAGTATGAAGAACAAAATATTAAAATATCTAGAAAACCTTTATTAAATTCAATTTGTAGTTTTATTTCAGAAGGTCTTTCAGATATTGTTTATGGAAA
This sequence comes from uncultured Clostridia bacterium, assembly GCA_947164995.1. Classification (GTDB taxonomy): domain Bacteria; phylum Bacillota; class Clostridia; order TANB77; family UBA1234; genus RGIG6105. The sequence continues at coordinate 19,476 of CAMUYU010000003.1, read as the reverse complement.
TGGTGGTGTCCAAACTCAAAGCAAAAAATATGAGGCCAGCTCTTCTAAGAACTCATTTGTATTTAGAGGAAGAGGATGGGGACACGCAGTTGGTATGAGCCAAAATGGTGCTAAAGGTATGGCAAAAGCAGGATTTAGTGCTGAAGAAATTATTAAATGGTATTATACTGGAGTTTCAATTGAAAAATAAAGAGGTGAGAAATCATTAACATTGGTATAGATATAGGTGGAAGACATGTTGGTATGGCTATGGTAGACGAAAATGGTAAAGTCTATGAAAAAGAAATAGTCAATTTTGCTAATGACAATTCTTCCAAATACATAATAAAAAAAATATCTGAATATATAAAAGCAAGAGAAGACAGAGTGAATTTTGTTGGGATTGGTGTTCCAGGAATAATTAAAAACAATAGAATTGTTTATACATGTAATTTAAGCCTTGAAGATCCTAACTTTGTTAAAAAGATTCATACTACTTTACCAATAAAGCTTGCTAATGATGCTTTGTGTGCAACTATTGCAGAATATAAAATAATTGATAAGTGTAAATATACTAATTATGCATTAGTTACACTAGGCACTGGGATTGGTTCAGGGTTAATCTTTAATGGAAAAGTATATGAAGGTAAAAATGGTTATGCAGGTGAGTTAGGACATATTGTCATAAAAAAAGGTGGCATACAATGCAACTGTGGTAGAAAAGGATGCTTTGAAAAATATGCATCTGTATCAAGGTTACTAGAGATAACTAAAACTAAATCATTAGGTGAATTATTTACTAGTATGGATTCATCGCCAGAACTTGCAAAAGTGTTTGATGAATACTTAGATGATTTAGCTGAAGGTCTTGCTAATTTTATTATGATAAATGATGTTGATATGTTAGTTATAGGAGGAAGCATCGCATGGTTTGGTGATAGATTTTACTATGTGCTTCGAGGAAAAATTGCATCAAGATTATTTAATAGAGAAACGAATGATGTTAAATTGAAGTTTGCAAAACTAGGAAATGATGCCGGATTAATAGGTGCATCGTTTTTGGATAGTATGTAATTATAAAATGGAAGGATGTATACTTTGTCAAAAGAGGATATTTTTAATGAATTAAAGAAGATTGTTTCTGAAGATAAAATCTTTAAAGATGAGCCAATGAGTAATCATACAACTTTTCATACAGGTGGACCAGCTGATTTTTATGTTGTTCCTTCTAGTGGAGAAGAAATTAAAAAATTGGTGTCGTTTTCAAAAGATAATGAGATTGAATATACTTTATTTGGTAATGGTAGCAACACTTTAGTTACTGATAAAGGTATTAGAGGAATAATTATTTCTTTAAAAGGTTTGGATAAAATTGATTACAATGATAATACTTGTGAAATAAAAATTGGAGCAGGCTATTCTACAATTAAGGCATCTAACTTTGCAAGAGATAATGAATTAACAGGTTTTGAATTTGCTTGTGGTATTCCTGGAACCATTGGTGGTGGCATTTATATGAATGCAGGTGCTTATGGTGGAGAATTTAAAGATATAGTTGAAGAAGTTGAATGTTATCTTCCAAATGAAAATGTTATTAAAGTTTTTTCAAATGCCGAGTGTAAATTTGAATATAGAAGTAGCATTTTTCATTCCTTAGAAAAAGCGATTATTCTTTCATGTAAAATAAAACTTGAAAAAGGAAACAAAGAAGATATATCAGAAAAAATGAAAGAAAATATTATATCAAGAGCTGCAAAGCAACCTATTAATCTTCCGTGTGCTGGAAGCATATTTAGAAGAGAAGAAGGAGTTATTGTTGCAAAACTTATAGATGATGCTGGACTTAAAGGGCACAAGGTGGGTGGTGCTGAAGTATCTACTTTGCACGCAGGATTTATTGTAAATAGTGATAATGCTACATCACAAGATATTTTAGATTTAATAGATTATATTAAAAAAGTAATTTTTGAAAAATATAATGTTACACTTCATGAAGAAGTTAAAATTGTAGGAGAGAGGTAATTATGAATTTTATAGAATGGTTTAAATCAAATTTAAAACTGAAGCGATGGTTATTTTTCATATTAGTTGGTGTATTCTTTATTGCTTATGGTATTAATAAGATTATTATTAATGACAATATTGAAATATCTCAAATAATAAAATATGGGTTGCTATTCGTGTTTGGAGTTGTATGTGTTGTGTTTTCATATATTTTCTCACAACAAGAATTGGTAAAAACTATTGCTGAAGCTACCATAAAATCTAATAAAAATATCAATATTAAGAAATTAATATATGATAAAAAAGCATTAGATAAAGGAATAAAGATAGTTGTTATTGGTGGTGGTTCTGGCTTAGCATCTGTTTTAAAAGGATTAAAAACATATTCTGAAAATATTACAGCGATAGTAAATACTGCAGGTGGAGGCAATAGAGATGATAGCATGACAAATGATTTAGGAATCTTACCTCCTAATGATGTTAGACAATCTATTATTGCTTTATCAAGTTCAGAAGATAAAATGCAAAACTTAATGAAATATAAATTTAAAACAGGAAAACTTAAAGGACAAAATTTTGCAAATCTATTGTTAGCTGCTATGAATGATATATGCGACAATAATTTTGCTAAAGCAATTCAAGACACTTCTGAAGTTTTATCTGTTACTGGCAAGGTATTACCTGTTACTTTGGATCATGTTCAAATAGGTGCAGTACTTAAAGATGGTTCTAGAGTTCTTGGGGAAGATTCGATTACAGATAAAGTATTAGAAAGAAAATCTCCTATTGAAAAAATTTTCCTTCAACCAGCTGTTGTTGAACCTGCTCCTGGAGTTATTAATAGTATTAAAGAGGCTGATTTAATAGTAATCGGTCCAGGTAGTTTATACACTGGTATTATACCAACATTACTTCTAAAAGAAGTATCAGATAGTATTAAAGGAAGTAAAGCTCTCAAGATTTTTGTATCAAATATCATGACTGAGCCTGGTCAAACGGATGGTTATGCAGTTTCTGATTTAGTAAATTCTGTTCATGAACATGCTGGAAAAGGAATTGTTGACTATGTGTTAGCTAGTGAAAGTGAAATTATGCCTGAGTATATTAGAAGATACAACGAAGAAGGTAGTGAACTTTTGGAAATTGATAAATCTGAAATAAAAGCTACTGGTGTAAAACTAGCAGTTGATAATTTTGCAACAAATGATGAACAAGGATATATTAGACATGATTATAAAAAGCTTGGAGATGCTATAATGACAATGGCATACAACAATATGGATTTAAAACATCATAAACAAGCTTTTGAAGCATATAAAATTAAATCTAAATTAGATAAAAATCGTAAGAAAAAGAAGAAGAGTATTTTATTCCAAGACACAAAAATTATTACACCTTCAAAAATGAAAGGCGATAGTAAAAGTGATAAGTAATTAAAATATACGCAAGAAAAAGGAGACCTATATGTTTACAAAAGATATTTCAAGTACTTTCGAAAAAAATCTTAGAAATGAATGGCTTGTAACAAATGGTATTGGAGGTTATGCTAGTTCAACAATTATAGGTGTTAACACTAGAAAATATCATGGATTGCTTGTAGCTTCACTAGGAAACAATATGGAAAGAGTAATGACTTTATCTAAATTCAATGAATTTATCACAATTGATGGCGAAAGATACTCTTTTTCTAGCAATGAGTGTGCAGGATATATTGAAAAAGGATACATATATCAAGAAGCATTTGAAAGAAAATACTTACCAGAGTTTTTATACAATGTTAATGGAGTTGAGATTGCAAAAAAAATTGTTATGGTAAAAGGAGAAAACAAAGTTGTTGTTAGATACAACATTGTTAATACCAAAGATTCTATAGCATACTTTTCATTACTACCATTTGTTAATTATAGAGGGTTTCATCAAACACAAAGTGCGTATGGATATCCTCAAAAATTCGATGAATATCTTACGGTTAAAGTAGATAGCAAGTATAATTTATACATTAAAGTGACAGACAGTGATTATACAGAGTATAAAGACACATTTTATAATAATATGTACTATAGAGTAGAGCAATCTCGTGGCTTTGATTCATATGAAAATCAGTTTATCCCTGGTGAATTTAAAATTCAACTTTTACCAAATGAACAAAAAGAGATATATGTAGTTGCTGAACTAAATAAAAAATGTACTATTGATGATGATGAAACAGCATCTGCTATTAGATTAGAAGAAATTAGACTAGAAAAGATTTGTAAGATATCATCTGCTAAAACAGATTTGGAAAAAGAATTAGTTATATCTTCTGATCAATTTGTAGTTAATAAAGGCAAAGAAAAGAGTATTGTTGCAGGATATCCATGGTTTTCGGATTGGGGAAGGGATACATTCATTGCTTTAGAAGGATTATTATTGAAGACAAATAGATTTATTGAAGCCAAACAAATTTTAAAATATTTTGCTAATTATATAAAAAATGGTTTGGTGCCTAATTATATTAATGATAAAGGTGGAGGAAGCTATAATACCGCTGATGCTTCTTTGTGGTATATTGAAGCAGCATATAATTATTATTCTTATACTGGAGATTTAGGCACAATTAAAGAAATATTTCCTAAGATGCTTGAGATAATCTATTCGTATATGACTGGAACTGATTTTAATATATATATGGATGATGATGGTTTAATCTTTGCTGGAAGTAAAGATACTCAGCTTACTTGGATGGATGCAAAGATTGGAGACTATATTCCAACACCTAGATATGGTAAAGCAGTCGAAATAAATGCTCTTTGGTATAATGCTCTTATGAACATTAAAGATTTAAATGATAAATTAAGAAAAAAATATGCTGAAAATCTAGACCAAGACGCTAGTGCAAAAGATGTATTAAATGCAATATATTTAATAGATGAAGACGAAAATGATGAAGAATTTGATGAGGCAAAAACTAGAGATTTGTTTTTGTCTGATAAAGCGTTAGTATATTACGAAGTACTAAATATAGTTTTCGATGGTAGACTTGCCAAGAAAGTAAAGGAATCGTTTAAAAAGTTTTATGCAGATGATGGTTTGTTTGATACTATCGATCCATATAATGAACAAGTAAGACCAAATCAAATAATGGCAATTAGCCTTTCTCATCCTGTGGTTTCTGGAGAAAAAGCAGCAGAAATATTACATATTGTAAGAGATAAGCTATACACATTAAAGGGTATTAGAACTTTAGCCCCTGAAGACCCAGAATATAAGCCAAGATATGAAGGGGACAGCTATAATAGAGATTCAAGCTATCACCAAGGAACTTGCTGGATTTGGCTTTTGGGAGAATATGCAAAAGCTTATAAATATATTAATAAAAAAGCATTTAAGATTTCAAATGCTGAAGAATTATTAAATGATGGATGTGTGGGAAGTATAGCAGAAATATATGATGCTGAAGAACCACAATATGCTAATGGTGCATTGGCACAAGCTTGGTCTGTATCTGCAGTAATATCGATTGTTTTAAAATAGATATATTTGAAAGGTTGTTTTATGATAATTCTTGGAATTGACCCCGGCTATGCGATTACGGGGTATGGCTTAATTGAATATGAAGGAAATCATTTTAAGTTAATTGATTCTGGCGCAATTGAAACAAAAAAAGGTGTTCCATTTCCAAAACGTATTCAAAAAATTTATGATGATATGATGACTTTGATTGATACTTATAAACCAGATGCAATTGCTGTTGAAGAATTATTCTTTAACACTAATATTACTACTGGAATTCAAGTTGCACATGGAAGAGGAGCAGTTGTGATTTCTGCCTCTAAAACAAATACACCTATATATGAATATACTCCTCTTCAAGTTAAACAAGCTGTTGTAGGTTATGGTAGGGCAGATAAAAAACAAGTTCAAAGTATGGTTAAAGCCATTTTAAATTTAGAAAAGATTCCTAAATTAGATGATACGACTGATGCAATAGCAATTGCTATATGTCATGCACATTCTAGCAAATTTGCGGAGCCTATATCATAATTTGGAAAGGTTAATATATGGAAAATTTGTATTTGTTATCAGGTGATGATAATTTTGCTAAGATGGATTACTTAGATAAACTTAAACAGAATTTTTCAAAACTTGATAAAGGAATTAATTATTTAAAATTTGATAAAGATAATATTTCTAATCTTTCTTCTGAATTAACCACTTACTCTTTTTTCTCAGAACCTAAATTGATAGTTGTTTCTGTTCCTAAAAACAAGAGGTCACAGACTAAAAATGATGAGTCAAATGAAGATGATGAAAATAATGATGAAATTGTAGAAGAAGTAGCAAATAAAAAATCTTCTGTGGATTGGTTTACAGAGGAGTTAGAAGAGAGCATTTTAAATAAAATTGAAAATATAACACTTGTATTTGTTGAAGAAGGTACATCAAAAGGGAAACTATATAAGTTAATTTCAAAGAATGGTAAGGTTGTTGCATTTGAAAAAAAGAAACCAAACGAACTTGCTTCGTGGCTTGTCGCTTATTCGCTTTCAAAAGGATGTGTTATGAATAAAGATGTTGCGACATATCTTATTGAAATATGTGGAAGTGATAAAAATGCAATCGCTAATGAATTTGAAAAACTAGCTGCTTATGTTGATAATAAAGAAATAACAAAAGCAAGTGTTGATGAAATTTGTACAAGGACATCTGAAATAATTATATTTGATTTAACCGATAATATAGGTGCCAAGAAAAAAGATGAAGCCATTAAGAATCTTGATGATTTAATTAATAACAAAGAGCCTGTTCAAAAAATATTTGTTATGATTATGAGACATTTTTGGCAACTAGTTATAACTAAAGAGTGTGAACTTCAAAAGAAGAATGTTCAAACCGAGTTAGGACTTAGCTATTCTTTTATAGCTAGTAAGTACATAAATCAGGCTAAAAATTTTACCAAAGATGAATTGGTAAGGATTTATAAAGAATTAGTTAATTTAGATATTGAATCTAAAACTATAAGTACTGATTTAAAAGTTGGATTGCAAAAAATTATTATGTCATAAGATTAAGAGGTAATTATGATTAATAAAGTAAAAGACTTTATTTTAAAGAATAATCTAATTAGTAAAAAAGATAAAATTGTTGTTGGTGTTTCTGGTGGACCTGATTCAATCGCACTTTTAGATATTTTATATAAACTGGACTATGATGTTGTTGTGTGTCATATTAATCATGGACTTAGAGAAAATGCTAATTTAGATGAAAAATTTGTTAAGAAATTTTGTAAAGATAGAAATTTAAAATGTTATACTAAAAAGATTAATTTAAAAATAAAAAAGAATTTAAATGGAATGTCTAGTGAAGAAGCTGGTAGAAAAGCTAGGTATGATTTTTTTAAAGAAGTTTTAGAACTTGAAAATGCAAATTTAATTGCAACTGCACATAATGAAAATGATAATGCAGAAACTGTATTACTTAACTTGTTTAGAGGCAGTGGAGTTTCAGGTTTAAAAGGAATTCTAGCAAAGAATAATAATGTTATTAGACCTTTGATAGAATGTTCTAGAAAAGAAATTTTGAAATATTGTAAAGAAAATGATTTAAATCCTTGTCATGATGAAACTAATGATGAAGATACATATACGAGAAATAAAATTAGACTTAAACTAATTCCATATATAGAAAAAAATATTAATTCAAATGTTATTGAAGCAATTTCTAGAACTTCTAAAATTATTGAAGAACAGGAAGACTTTGTTAACATTGAATTGGATAAAGCTTATAATGATATAGTTCTAAGTAGTGATTACAATTGTATTACATTTAGCTTAAAAAAGTTTAACAATTTACATGCAATGATTAGAAAAAGATTGGTTTTAAAAGCTATTTCGGCCGTACTTGGAACAGCAAAAGACATAGAAAAGGTCCATATTGACGATATAGTTAAGATGTGTAAAAATAATGTGGGTGGAAAATATTTAACACCAAATAAAAACATTAAAGTTAGTATTAGTAATCATAAAATTCATTTTGAAAAGATATAATGCATTATTAAGGAGGAAAAATGAGAAGAGGAAGAGGAATTCCATCATTTATTATTATAGTATTAATTGTAATGTTTCTTGCTGTTGTTGTTATGCAAAGAAATACTACAAAAGAAATAACATATTCTGAACTAATGAGTTCAATATCAAAAGGAAGTGTGGCTGAAGTATCGCTTTCAAGTGATGGTGGTACGGCTGCGGTTAAATACAAAGATGAAGAAGGTAATATTTCAAAAGAGATTAGCATAGTTAACATACCTAGTCTTACTGCATTTATGAATGCAATTGAAGAGGAAATTGAAGAAGGAGAAGTTGTTGTTAAAGTTGAGTCTCCATCTCCAGTTTTAACGTTTCTAGATTATTTAACCCCAATTTCATTAGTTCTTGTATTTATTCTATTCTGGGTGTTTATGATGCAGTCTATGAATGGTGGAAAAGGAGCTATGACGTTTACTAAAAATAGAGCTCGTTTATCTGACCCTGATAGCAAAGACAAAATTAAGTTTAAAGATGTTGCTGGTCTTCCAGAAGAAATGGAAGAACTTGAAGAGATTGTTGAATTTTTGAAATTCCCTAAAAAGTTTACTGATATGGGGGCAAGAATTCCTAAGGGAGTTTTATTAGTTGGTCAACCAGGTACAGGTAAAACATTACTTGCTAAAGCTGTTGCTGGTGAAGCAGGAGTTCCATTTTATTCTATTTCTGGTTCTGATTTCGTAGAAATGTATGTTGGTGTTGGTGCATCGCGTGTTAGAGATTTATTCCAAACTGCAAAAGAAAAAGCACCATGTATTGTATTTATAGATGAAATTGATGCTGTTGGTCGTCAAAGAGGTGCTGGCCTTGGTGGTGGACATGATGAAAGAGAACAAACACTTAATCAATTGTTAGTTGAGATGGATGGCTTTGGTACAAACTCTGGTGTTATAGTTCTTGCGGCTACTAATAGACCTGATATTTTAGATAGGGCTCTTCTTCGTGCAGGAAGATTTGATAGACAAATAGTAGTTCCAAGTCCTGATGTTAAAGGAAGAGAAGAAATACTTGCTTTATATGCAGCTAAAAAGAAAATGGATGGCTCAATTGATTTAGGATTACTTGCTAAAAACACTGCAGGATTTGTTGGTGCTGACTTAGAGAACATGCTTAATGAAGCTGCGCTTTTAGCTGCTCGTGCTGATAGAAAAGCAATTACTATGGAAGACTTAGAAAATGCTATGGTTAAAGTAATTATGGGACCTGAGAAAAAATCTAGAGTTATTTCTGATAAAGAGAAGAAATTGACAGCTTATCATGAAGGTGGACATGCTGTTGTATCAAGATACTTAGAGTTTTCTGAACCAGTACATCAAATATCTATCATTCCAAGAGGTACTGCTGGTGGATATACAATGTATAAAAATACAGAAGATAGATCATTTATGTCTAAACTAGAAATGGAAGATAGAATTTGTTCACTACTTGGAGGAAGAGTTGCTGAAGCACTTATTTTACATGATGTTAGCACAGGTGCTTCTAATGATATAGAACGTGCATCTAAAATGGCAAGAGCTATGGTTATGCGTTATGGTATGAGTGAAAAGTTAGGTACAATAACTTTTGGTAATGACCAAGAAGAAGTATTTTTAGGTAGAGATATTAATAATATTAAAAACTATTCTGATGAAATTGCAGCAGTTATTGATGTTGAAGTTAAGAGCATTATTGATAAAGCTTATAAGAGAGCTGAGCAAATCTTAAAAGAACATGAAGATAAGCTTCATAATGTTGCTAGTGTACTTCTTGAGAAAGAAAAGATTGAAGATGAAGAGTTTGAGGCAATAATGAATAGTTAACATATTTCAAACGGAAAATCATTGATTTTCCGTTTTTTATTGCACAAAAGCCGATTTAATGCTATATTATGAACATTAAATAGTATTTTGGCTCTCTTTTACAATTAAAAAAGGAGGAAAATCATGATTTACTTAGACTATGATGGTGTTATTGGTGATACCGAAAATGGTCTTTTCGATGACTATTATCGGATCATAGAGTATAGAAAAGATTTCACAAAAGAACAGTATATTAAGGAATTAGACTGGCGAAGTTGGCTTAGAAAATGTGGACCAAAGAAGAACAGTTTTGAATTCCTTAAAATGCATTCTTCGAAATATGTTTCTATACTAACGACTTGTTGGTCGATTAATGAAGCGCGTGAAAAGATTATTTATTTAAGAGAAAATGGCCTTGATAATAATATTATTATTTGTCCCGGTCATGTTCTTAAAAGTGAAGTTGTTTGTCCTAAACTGGGATTGACGAGGCATCTTCTTGTTGATGATCATATTGAAAATGTTGTTGATTGGGAACAATCAGGTGGTCAAGCCTTTATATTTGAAAAAGGACCATATAAAGGTTATAACACAGTTTATAGTTTAGAAGAGGCTTTTGACTTTTACTATTGCTAGGAGGGCGCATATGGAAGACGAAAAAGTAACGTATCGGATATCAAGAAGCCGGTTTGAAGACTTAAAAAAATACGTTGATATTAATGATCCAGATTTAGTTTTTAGTAAGATTAATTATTCGATTATTGATGATTATGAAGAAGATGCTTCTAGCCCAGAATTAATTGAACTAATTAGTAATTATTATGATGAACACTTACCTATAAATATCACTTCTTGGGTTCGTGTTAATAGGCCAAGACCAACCTTGTTATATCGAGAAGGTTTGGCTAAGCAATGTGTTTTTGTAAGAGATGTTCTTAATGAAATGCTTTACGAGGGAGAAGAAGAGTTATCAATTATTGAACCTCAATGTGTTTCATTTCACACTTCAAAATCTGTAAAACTTCCTGTATTTATGATAGAAGTAAAAAAACTAGGGCTAAAACTTATTCTTCGAAATAACTTTTATGACTGGAAGATGTCAGTTATATCTAAAAAACCTATTAATGATGACTTTAAAGGGCTTTTTGATAGTTCAAAAATTGCAACATTTTGCGAAGGGTTCCCTGAAAAATATATATTTGGAACTATTTTACAAAATAATAAAAAGTTTACCATTGAAGTAGATAATGATTATGAATTATATACAGTTGTATATTTGATTAAAAGACAATTAGTATCTAATTAAGTTTAACTCTCTCAAAAATTTGAGGGAGTTTTTTATTAAATTTTAGTTAACAAAAAGTATATGTTGTTGAACGACAACGTTTTAATGTGTAAAATTATTTTGAGGTGTTTTTATGCAAAAAACTATTAGAGGTTTTAAGCTAGAATCTAAACGCTATAAAGATTTACAAAAGAAAATAAAAAACATATTGATTTCAAAGGTAAAGTTTATTGATGCAAATACAAAGTACAAATTATTAGAGTTTGCCTTTTCTTTATCTGAAGAAGATTATATGACTTTTTATAAAAATAATATAGACACTTTATCATCAATTAATAAGGCGCATATTTTTTCTAATCTATCTTTGAAATTAGAAGAAGATGAGTTGTTTGATTTTTTTGATGAACTTATTGATTTTGGTGAAAACGGGAGAGTACTTGATTATATAGCAACATTAAACCAAGATACAATTAAAGGGTTACAAGAGCATCTAAAATATCACGTAGTATATTTAGATTCTATGAAAAACGTAGACTCATTAAATCTTGATGATGATAATATAAAGTTTGTAAAAATGCCTGGCTGGAAAGTGTATTATTCAAAAGATGATTTTATAAAAATGCATAAAGAATTCTTAAGTTTTTTTATAGGAATTCCACATGCAACAAATGATCCTGAAAGTCAATATGAAGTATTTAGAAAGATTTATGTAAGAATTTTTTATGGTATTAAATATGATGAAAATGCTATAACAAAAGAAGGAAAAAAGAGTAATACTGTAAGAATCAATTCTAGAAATATGCAAAATGCATTATTAGAAAAAAGTTGCGTATGTTCTGGCTATGCAACACTATTAAAACAAGCTTCAGAATATTTTGGTATAGAATGTAGTACAATTGGAGGATTTCTAAGAAATAAAAATCATAATGAAAGAATAAAAAACATGTTTAATATATATCCAAGCAAACCCAATATTGCTCCTGAAAGTATGACTGAATTTAATGATGCAAAAGAAAAATATGATGCTAATCTTTCTATTTCACATTATTTTGGAAAAAGGTTTTATAATTTGCATAGTGGAGGTCATGCATGGAATCAAGTTAGAATTGGTGATAATTGGTACAATTGTGATATTACAAATATTTCGCCTGATAAAAAGATCCTTTATAGTACAAAGGAATTTTCTTATAATAAAGATTATTACTATGCAGATTTATCTACTAAGGATGATATTCCACATGATTGTACGGTTGATTTTCAAGACAAAAAATTTAATTCTAAGATTTCTTTAAAAGCTATTAAAGAATATTTAAAAGAAAGATTACATATATCAAATAATAAAGAATGAGGTATTAATGATTGATTTAAAACAAAATATTCAATTTATTAAAGGTGTAGGTCCTGCAAGGGTTGCACTTTTAAATAAACTTGGAATATTTACATTAGAAGATTTAGTTACATATTTCCCACGTGAATACGAGGACAGAGGTGTTTTTAAAAAAATCTCTGAACTTGTAGATGGGGATGTTGCGTGCTTTAAAGCAGTACCAATTAGCAGACCAAATGAAGCAAGGATTAAAAAGAATATGACAATTACAAAAGTAATTGTTAGAGATGAAACTGGTACTGCACTTTTAACGTGGTTTAATCAAAGCTATATTAAAAACCAAATAGATGCTGCAGAAGAGTATGTATTTTATGGAAAAGTACAACGCGCTTATGGTGGAAGAGTTGAAATATCAAATGCTATATTTGATAAAGATGGTGAAACAAAAAATACAGGTAAGATTATACCTTTATATCCATTAACTTATGGAATGTCTCAAAATGTTATAAGAAGTATAATAGAAAATGCATTAAAAATAACTAATAATCAATTCGAAGAATTTTTGCCTTCTTGGATTAGGAAAGATTATGATATTTGTGAAATAAATTATGCAATTAATAATATTCATTTTCCAGAGAAGACAGAAGATTTTATGATTGCAAAAAAAAGAATTGCTTTTCAAGAATTACTATTATTGCAATTAGGACTATTAAATTTTAAAGAAAAAGCAAAAGTAGAAAATGTTGGAATAGAGTTTAAAGAAGATGAACATATTGATGAATTTCTAAATGTCTTACCATTTAAATTAACTAATGCACAAATGAGAGCATGGAATGAAATTAGAAAAGATATGGAAAGCAACAAGGCTATGAATAGACTTGTTCAAGGTGATGTAGGTTCCGGCAAAACAGTTGTAGCTGCAATGGCAATGTATAAAGCAGTAAAAAATGGTTATCAAGCTTCTATGATGGCACCTACTGCAATACTAGCTACACAGCATTATGAGAGCATTTCAAAAATGCTTGAACCTTTTGGAATAAAATGTGCATTATTTACAAGTAGTTTAACTAAAAAGCAAAAAGAAAAATTAAAAGAAGAATTAATTAATGGTGAAATTGATATTGCTATTGGTACTCATGCACTTATTGAAGAAGATATAGAATTTAAAAATGTTGGTCTTGTTATTACAGATGAGCAACATAGATTTGGAGTTAGACAACGTGCAAAACTTTCTAGTAAAGGAGAATGTACAGATACACTTGTTATGACTGCAACACCTATTCCTAGAACACTTGCATTAATTTTATATGGAGATCTAGATATTTCAATTATTGATGAATTACCACCTGGAAGACAGAAAATAGATACATACGCAGTTAAGAAGAATATGGAAAACAGAATCAATGATTTTATTAAAAAACAAATTGGTGAAGGAAGACAAGCATATGTAGTTTGTCCGTTAATCGAGGAGTCTGATGCATCAGATTTAAAAAGTGTAGAGCTAATGTATGAGTACTATAAAAAGGTATTTCCTGATTTAAGAATTAAATTCTTACATGGTAAAATGAAGAATAAAGAAAAAGATGAAATAATGACTTCTTTTAAAAATGGAGATATAGATATATTGATTTCTACTACAGTAATTGAAGTAGGAGTTGACGTACCAAATGCTACTCTTATGATAGTAGAAAATGCGGAAAGATTTGGACTTGCACAACTTCATCAGCTAAGAGGAAGAGTTGGAAGAGGTAAGCATAAATCTTATTGTATATTAAAATATGAATCAAATTCGGATATAGTTAAGCAAAGAATGAAGATAATGGAACAAACTAATGACGGATTTGTTATTTCTGAACAAGATTTGAAGTTAAGAGGTCCTGGTGATTTCTTTGGTACTATGCAACATGGTGTACCAGAATTTAAAGTTGCTAATTTGTTTACAGACATGGAATTACTAAAGAAAGCACAAGAGTGTTCTAAAAAGATTTTACTTGATGATCCGTATTTAAAGAAGGATGAGAATCTTAAGATTAAGGAAAAGATAGATGATTTATTTAAGACAATTACAATATAAAAAATAAGGCAATTACTTGCCTTATTTTTTTATGTATCTTTTATAATATATTCATTTGGACTTATTGAACTTTTTAGACGTTCAACGATTTCTTGGGTGTTTTCTTTACTAGCATCTATTGAATAGGAAAGGGTGACAATTCTTCCACTACGTTTTACAGTATAATCTGCTGGTAATTCATCAGGCCTATTTTGAGGATCTTCAATATAAGCAACTGCTTTCATAGCTTTTTCTTTAGTTTCATAGGTAGTAGAAGTTTTAACTGTAACTTTATCATCTTGAGGAATTATTTCATTTGTAATAACAATACCTGATTCTGTTATTTTTGTAGCAATAAATCCACCATTTTTACCACATCCAGGTAACATAATAATGGCAAAAATCATTAAAATAGTATACATAATTGATAAATTGCTTTTAATATTCATAGAAAAATCTCCTTTTAAAAGTGTAGTGAACATAACGTGATTATACCATTTTATTCTATGAGTTACAATAATTAATATGTATAGAAAATATGTTTGAATTTCTCGCTGTTTATGATATAATACATTGAATGTTTATGTGTAGGTGGTGAACATGGCATATTATTCTGAAGAGTTTATAGAGGAAGTTAAATCTTCAAACGATATTTTAGATGTTGTTTCTTCTTATGTAAATTTAAAAAGACATGGTACTAATTATTTTGGTAATTGTCCATTTCATAGAGAAAAAACACCATCTTTTTCTGTTGCACCTGATAAACAAATATTCCATTGCTTTGGTTGTGGTCAAGGTGGAAATGTAATTACATTTATTATGAAAATTGAAAATCTAGGTTTTCAAGAAGCGGTGGAATTTTTAGCAGATAGAGCAAAATTAGATATTACAGCCGGAAAAGCTGATAGTAATGATGAGGATGAAGAGTTAAAGCTTCGCGAATATCATAAATCAGTTTTATATAACATTAATAGAGATGCTGGTAAATTTTTTCATCAAAATATTTACACATCCAAAATAGCACAAGACTATCTAACGGCAAGAAAACTAGATATTTCAACTGTTAGAAAGTTTGGGATAGGTTTTGCAAAAGATGACAATGGTCTTTATAAGTTTTTAAAAGAAAAAGGATATAAAGAGCAAGATTTAATTGCAAGTGGTTTAGTAGGTAAGTCACAAAGTGGTGTGCTATATGATAAATTTAAGAATCGTTTGATGTTTCCTATTTTTGATATTAGAGGAAGAGTAGTTGCTTTTGGTGGTAGAACTTTAGTAAGTAATGAAGAACAAAAAGAAAAACATATTCCTAAATACGTTAATTCACCAGAAAATTTAGCATACACAAAAGGTAAACATTTATATGGTTTAAATTTAGCCAAAAAGAATGCTAGTAAGCTAAAAAAGATTTTAGTTGTTGAAGGATATATGGATGTTGTAAGTCCTGTATCTAAGGGAGTTACTAATGTTGTGGCATCACTTGGTACTGCTCTTACAGAAAATCAAGGAAAGCTTCTACGTAATTATACTGATGAAGTAATATTATCATATGACTCAGATGACGCTGGACAAAATGCTATTATGAGAGGAATCGACGTTTTACAAAACCTTGGAGTAACTTGTAAAGTTCTTCAAATGAGTGGCGCAAAAGACCCTGATGAGTTCGTATTGAAGTATGGTCCAGAAAAATTTAATCAGCTTATAGATAACAGTATAACTGCTGTTGAATATAAAATTTTAAATCTTAAGAAAAATTACAACTTGAATGATACTTCAGAAAAAATTCGTTTTTTAAATAAAATGGCAGAGATTTTGTCAAAGCTTCCAAACAACATTGAAAGAGATATTTATATTGAGAAGTTATCAAAAGAGGTTGGGGTTGGTAAGGAAGCTCTTGTAGCAGAAGTTGAAAAGTTTTTATTTAAAGAACAAGATAAAAAGGTAGTAAATCTTAACATTCCAAAAGTCGAAGAAATTAAAGAAGAAAAAAACTATCTTTCTTCTCAAGAAGAGGAAACTATTGTGTATCTTCTAACGTCTAAAGAAAAAAGAGTTTATGAGAAGATTAAAGAAGTAGTAAAAGAAGGGGACTTTAAATCTGGAACTTGTAAGAATTTATTATCAAAGTTATATAGGGCATACGAATTAGGCACTATCAATGAAATTGATTTGACTTCATTATGTGAGACAGAAGAAGAAGTAAATCTTCTTACAAAGGTTATGCTTAAGCAAAACACTTTAGATGATTTTGAAAAAATTACAGATGAAGTGTTGCAAAACTTTAAACTATTAAAATTGCAACAAAGAAGAAATGAACTTATGGAACTTATGAAGCAAACAACCGATCCAGAAGAAAAGAATCGAATTGAAAGTGAAATAAGGGAAATAATTTCAAATATTGTAAGAAAATGATTAAAAGAGAGGATGTTTTAAATTGAAGAAAACAGAATCAAAAAAAGATTTAAAGAAAAAAGCAAAAGTAACTAAGCAAGTTAAGACTACTAAACCAGCTAAAAAAGTAAAAGCTAGTAAGCCTGTTAAGCAAGTGAAAGTTACTAAGGCTCCAAAGAAAACATCAAAAGATACAAAACCAGTTAAAACAAGCAAATCAGCTAAAACTGTAAAAGTTTCAAAAAATGCTAAAAGTGCTAAACCTACTAAAGTAACTAAATCAGTTAAACCTGCTAAGAATGTTAAACAAGCAAAATCTGCAAAAGTAACTAAAGCATCAAAAACTACAAAAGTTACAAAGGCAACTAAATCAGCTAAAGTAACTAAGAATGCTAAAACTTCTAAAGCTACGAAGCCTACAAAAAATGCCAAAGTTACAGCAAAGAATGCTAAATCAGCTAAAGTTACTAAACAAACTAAAAACGTTAAGAATGCTAAAAGCGTTAAAGCAACAAAAAATGTTAAATCAGTTAAGGCTACAAAGAGTAGTAAGATTGTTGCGCCTAAAAATACTTTAAAGACAACAAAGAAGAATGATAAATCAAAAGTTAAACCTTCTAAAAATGTAAAAGTTAAAGAAACTGTTAAAAAAGTTAAACCAGCTAAAGAAGTTAAGAAGGTTCAAAGTAAAAAAGATATTAAACAATTGGCAGATAAAGGTAAAAGTGTTTCTAAATTAAAGAAAGAGGCTATCGTGGAAAAACCAAAGAAAACTAAAAAGGAAGAAAAAGAAAGTAAAAAAGAGCTTAAGGAAAAGGAAGAAGCTCAAATCAAGATAGATGAAGTTGTTGTAGATAATAAAAAAGAAGAACCAAAAAAGAGTTCTAAAAAAGCACAAAAAGAAGTTGAAGAATCATACGAAGGAAAAACAGTAGATGAATTAATTGCTATAGTTATAGCAAAGTTCCAAAAAAAGGGTGTTATTACTTTTAAAGAAATGATTGAAACCCTTGAAAAAATGCATTTAGATGCAGAAGCAATTGAAAAAGTATATGAAGCATTAGAACAAGCAAACATAGACGTCATTGAAGATATTGATGATATTGATGATGATGGATTAGAACCTGATGTTGAAGAACTTGAAAAAATCGAAGAAGAAATTAAAGTTGATGAAGATATGTCTGATTCAGACATGCTTGATCAAGTAAACATTGAAGATCCAGTTAGATTATATTTAAAAGAAATTGGTAAGATTCCGCTTCTAACTGCAGAAGAAGAAATCGAATATGCTCAAAAGATGATGGATGGCGATGAAAACGCTAGAAAGAAATTATCTGAAGCAAACTTAAGATTAGTAGTAAGTATTGCTAAAAAATATGTTGGTAGAGGAATGTTATTCTTAGATTTAATTCAAGAAGGAAATCTAGGACTTATAAAAGCAGTTGAAAAATTTGATTATAGAAAAGGTTATAAGTTTTCTACATATGCAACATGGTGGATTAGACAAGCAATTACACGTGCTATAGCAGACCAGGCTAGAACTATCCGTATTCCTGTTCATATGGTTGAAACAATTAACAAGCTTATTCGTACACAAAGACACTTACTTCAATCATTAGGTAGAGAACCGACCATTGAAGAAGTTGCAGAAGAGATGGAAATGCCAGTTGAAAGAGTTAAAGAGATTAAGAAAGTTTCTCAAGAACCAGTATCACTTGAAACTCCAATTGGTGAAGAAGAAGATAGTCACTTGGGAGATTTTATTCCAGATGAAGATGCACCATCTCCATCAGAACTTGCAGCATATGCACTTTTGAGAGAGCAATTAGATGAAATTATTCAAACATTAACACCTAGAGAAGCAAAAGTTTTAAGATTAAGATTTGGTTTAGATGATGGAAAAGCAAGAACACTTGAAGAAGTAGGAAAAGAGTTTAATGTTACTCGTGAACGTATACGTCAAATTGAAGCTAAAGCACTTCGTAAACTTCGTCATCCAAGTCGTAGCAAGAAGTTAAAGGATTACATGTAATAGGTGAGTAATTTGTAATGTTGATATTGTATTCAATTAAATATATAATATCTTCATAAAGAGGAGGAAGAATTATTATGAGAAGTCCAAAAGGTCTAATCGTTGCTTTGATAATTATTGCTGCACCATTTGTATGGTTGTGCATTCAAATTAATGATGCTAATTTAAACTATAATGTTTCTGGAGATGCATACAAAAAAACAGAAGAGCAAATAAATACTATTATTGAAGAAGAAATAAACAATGCTGTTGCTAACAATCCAAGCGGTTCAACATATGCTGAAATTGATTCTGGTGAATCAAAAAGTAGCATATATGGTAATCCAATAAGCAAACTTATAGAAGGCGCAAAGGTTAATGTTTCTTCAGCTAATATTTACCAAGAACCAGATGACACAAGTTCAATAGTTGGTTCTGTGTACAAAGATACACAATTTACTGTTCAAGAGTATGAAAATGGATGGTCGAATGTTAAAAATGATGATTTTTCTGGTGGGATGAAGTCAGAATTTATTACAAAACCAGATGCTACAGTTAATACAGGTCTTACTACAGCAGTTGGACATAA
>CAMUYU010000002.1 GCA_947164995.1 uncultured Clostridia bacterium | reverse complement strand
AGTTGTGTTTTTTATTGCATAGTTATGTCTTGAGTTAACTATTATTACTTGTTTAATATCAAATAACTTTTTCTCAAAAGGAACAATAACTTCATCTTCATAGAACTTTATTTTTTCTTTATCTTCCCCATTTGCAATTGCTTCATCTATGTATTTTTGAATTTGTTCTTTTATCTTTGTTCCAACATCATACTCCAGTTCTAGCATTGCAATAGTATCAGATATTTTTTCTATTTCTAATTCAAGTGTAATATTGTCGTTTGATAAAATATTTCTACTTGCGTTTAGCGAACTAATAATATCTTCTATCTTTTCATCCTCTTGTTCAAACCTGTTAAAATACTTTGAAACAGGATCAAATATCTTTCCTATTCCTTTTTTAATCTTTGAAAAATCTATTGGTGATGGATCTAAAGTTCTAATTTCCTTTTCTAACTTTTCTAAGTTATTGTCTAAAGAATTACCAGTAGTTGTATCTTGAGTCATTTGAGAAATTGTTGAACTTAAATTTTTGCTTCTACTTTCTGCTAAGTTTAAAGTATCTACTCCAAAGTTATCTACTCTTTTAACTATTTCTCTACGTTTTACCAAATTTGAAAAATCTGCATTTAATAATTCTTCGGCTTGTGTTTTAGTCTTTGAATCTACTTTTAAAGAAAGAGTTGTGCTTTCATTATTTTCGTTTGCATTACTAGATTTCATCTTTTCATTTAACATCAAACACAACCCTCCTTTATCTTTTGCATAAATATAAAATTACATTTGTGAATTAAATAATGATTCTAATTTATAAATAACGTTATCTGAATCTGCGTCCATAGAAGATGCTTCGTTAATATCTGCAACAGCTGCTAATTCTTCTAATTCTTCATCACCTAAGTTATATCCAATTGTATAAACTGGAATCTTTAAATCTCTTGTAACATCTGCTATATCTTCAAAATAATATCCTCTATTTGTTGCACCATCAGTTAAAACAAATAGCATAAGTCTTGTATTTGGATTCTTTTCTAGTTGCTCTATAAGCATATGTTCTGCAACAACAATTGCATCGTACATTGCAGTAGCGCCACTTGCTCTCATTGACTTAACAGCATTTGAAAAATAAGATTTTTGTTTTGTATCAAATTTAGCAATTGGAAGAGCAATATTTACAGAATCTGAAAATGTAATTAATCCAACATTTGTATTTTCATCAATAAAAGTTGCTGCTCTATTTAAGCTTGCTTTTAATTTAAGAAGTGGTGAGCCTTCCATACTACCAGAAACATCTGCAACAAACACAGCTGTTAAATCAGATGTTCCATTCTTTTCCTTCTTCCATAAATTTTGTGCATCAAATACTAGATTGCCATCTAGCTCTGCAACACCATATGAATATTCATCACGTCCATTAAATCCCTCGTTAGTAGCAATAGTTTGACAATCTGATGATTTACAATACTCCACAAACTTATTTAAAATTTCTTGTTTGCTATTTGATAATTCACCAATTGAATATACAGGACTATCTTGTCTATAACCAAATGGAATGAAATCATAATTATTTCTAAGTGAAGGATTTGTATAGAATGCTTGATAATTTGTAGCAAATCCATCAATTGTACCATTTCTAATAGATTCTTGTAATTGAGTTATATCATAAGAAACATAAGGAATTTTATCTTGATAAGCTCTTAATTTACTTACAGCATTATCACTTAATAAATAGTCTTTATCAAATGCTTGTAGCATTGCAATAAAATAATTTAATCCATCTTCATTAGATAAAGGATTAGTATAACCAATAATAACATCACTACTAATTACGCTATTAATAACTGCATCAGCTGTAACTTCACCACCATTTTGTTGAAGCTTACTCTTAACACTTCTAGAAATAACTATTCCAGACACATTTTTTACAATACTATCTGAAACAAGAGTATGCTTTTTTTCTTTACTTTCAAGCATTGCTCCATATAGCTTGCTTGAAGGAATATATGCATCTGGAGTATATTTCTCTGCTAAAATAAACTCTGCACCTAAATTACTAGGAATAGAACGAATTCCGACAGATACAGGAACTCCATTAACGGTTGGATTACTCTTATTAAAAAGATTAGCTACTTGAACAAGCCATGAATTTTCATCTTCATTTGCTTTTTCAGTAGAAGAATAAACAGTAATAAAGCTATCTGTTGTTGGATTTACAACAAATGGGTACTCTGAAATATCTGGCAAAATTGTAATAAGTTCTTCTTCCTCAGACACTGCACCTCTTTGTAAAGGAAGTGTTTTAACATTGATTGTTTGGTACAAAGTATTTAATTTCTTTGTAGATGATTCCATATTTACTGTTGATTGTGTTTTACCAACATTCTTTGTTAGACTAATTACAGAGTAAATTAATCCAAAAACAACTATAGCAATTAATACTAACCAAACCTCACTCTTTTTTTCCATTTTAAATCCTCCATTTATTTATATAATTTTGCATTTTTAATAAGCTCGTCCATTTCTAGCATAGCAGGAAGTTTTGCGACATCTCCACCATCCAAACTGTTGTAATTAGAAATTTCTAAAAGCATTTTATCTAATTTTAAAAGAATTTCTTCATTAACTTTTGTAGCATTTTTTACAAAAGAAATATACTCGTTATATATTTGCATCTTTTCTTCTGAAACTTCATTTTGGGGAAATCCTCGTTTTTGCAAAGCTTCATATTCATCAACATCAAAAGCTGCTATTTTATTTAGTATGCTTCGCATGTTTAAATAAATAACGTTCTCAACTTCTCCAAGAACACTATTAAACTTTTGATAAGTTAATTCATTAATAGCAAATTTTTGAAGCAAAATATCTTTAATTGTTCTTTGTTTTCTTTTAAATCTTTTAATTTGATCAAGATTTTTTAAAATATCTCTATCAAAAACATCACCATTTTGAATAGCTTCTTCAAATACAGAAACACAATCATCTAAACAATTAACTTTTTGAGCAATTAATTTATGTGTTTCTGGCTTTTTTAGTAACATAATATTAAATTTAAAAAATGAAAACGTAGACGCAAGAACCGAAAACCATGCTATACTCATTGCCAAAGTACTACCAGCAATTAGAGAAAAACCCAAAAAAGCTTTTGAAAAAATAACTATATTAATCAACACAATTAGTGAATTCAGCAAAAAAAGTTTTTGCAATTTTCTTGGAGTCATCTATATGCTCACCTCTTAATAAATAAACTGAATAATCTATATATTTTTTAAAAAATTTCTTAAAATATCACTAGAAAAAGTATATCACTCTAATTATAGTTCTTCAAGCAAAAAGCTAACATCAAAATTAAGGAAAAATGAACATAAAAAAGCTATACAATGCTTAAGTTTTAAACACTGTATAGCTAAATAGTTTTAAATTAATTCCTTAATTTTTTCTTCCATATCTTCTGGCTTAAATGTTGGAGAATATCTTGCTACAACATTTCCTTCTCTATCTACTAAAAACTTAGTAAAATTCCACTTAATATCTCCTTCATTTTTACAAGTTGTACTTATTTTTTCAATAGTACCCATAGCCATTTTATTTTTTAATCCATCAATAATATCCTTTTTAATTTTGTTTTTTAAATATGTATAAATAGGACTTTCGGTTTCCCCATTTACATCAATTTTTGCAAATTGGTCAAAAGAAGTATTATATTTTAATGCGCAAAAACTATGAATTTCATCATCACTTCCAGGAGCTTGATTTCCAAATTGATTACATGGAAAATCTAAAACTTCCAAACCTTTTTCATGGTATTCTTTGTAAAGTTTTTCAAGGCCTTCATATTGAGGAGTTTTACACATATTATAATACTCTTTTTAGTATGTCAATCACTAATCCTCTGTTATTGCAAGTGCTACGTGCATACCAGCAGAACGATCTCCATTTGCCAATGCAGTAAATTGAAACATATTTGATATAGAGCTAGTTGTATAAGTGGTACTCCTTCTTATCAAAACATTATCGCCAAAGAAGTAGCTTCCATTTCCGCTTATTGCTACCTGTGGACTATTTCTTGAAGGATTACCAACAGAAATTTCATACATTGCATCGCCATATATATCACTATTCATTTCGTAGTTTACACATGGATCAGCGTCTTTTTCTGGATAAATCTGTCTAGTTCTTAGTTCTAATTCCGTCGGATTAGAAGATATATTTCCAATTTCTCCTACACTTGCAGGATTTGTAATATTACTTGAACCATTATTAAGATATGATGAAACCCATTCGGTTCTACAACCATTTAAATCATATACTCCATATACGTTTCCAGTACTACTTGATTTTTTGCCATTTTTTGTATTCCACGCATAGTTATCATAGAAGGTACTTGCATCATAACTAAAATCCATTCCTCCAGAATAACCGCCCGTATAACAATCTTGGCAATTACTTCTACTTGGGCTATTTCCAGTTCTTCCATAAGGGCTAAATTCAAACATTGTTAACATACCAAATTCGCTATTTTTTAACAAATGGCTATTTAAATCCGGATGCATATTAAGTGCATTTTGATATGCGTAGTTTGGAACAAAGCCAGCACTTTTAACAGAAGGCTTAGATACTATTCTCTTTTCACCAACTGTTAACAATTCAGAATTGGCATCACTTGCATTCCACAAATCTTGTTCTGAATCATATGCTTCTTTACTTATATCAAACTTTGAAACCCAAATTCCCTCTAATTCCTCATTCCATTTTCCTAAAGAGTTTAAGTTATTTACGTCTGTAGATGTCATTTTTTGGAATGCTGGGTGAACAATATAGCCTTCTGGTAAGTCCTGAATATCCCCTGAAATATCTTTGTATTGAGTGTTTGAAGTTACATATAAGAATATTATATCTATATTAAGATAAATCTTTTTATTATTAATGTGAATTGTTTGATTCATATCATCATAATAATTAACTTTATATGCATATCTTGGAATCCATACCCAATAGCTGTCATCAGATGTTGTTTTTGCGTTTGCCCATCTTGCTTGCATTGAGTCTTTTCTTCCATCACTCATCACATAATCATAAACAACATTACCATTTCCTTCGCTAATATCATCAAGGTCTGCCTCATACTCAACGTTGTTATCATCCCAATATACAAGCGTCATACCTTGTCCTAAGACAGGTGGATTTGGTATAGATGGTAACATTTCTCTAATATACTCATATTTTGCGGTTAGAGTTTCATTCTTTTTTACAGTATATGAATCGCCAGAGCCACCAACGAGTTTATTGCTTGAATTATACCAACCAATGAAATTGTGATCTTCTAATTCTGCGCCAGGAAGTGTAATAGTATCTTCGTATATTGCCGTTAATTTTCCATTTTCTTTTCCAAATGTGTATGTAGTACCATCGAAGCTTCCTCCACCTGTTAAATCCCATCTAACAAATACACAACTTGTAAGTGATTCTGTATCACATTCTCCATAAGAATCATCGAACGTCACAGTATAACTTGTTCTTGTAGGATCTGAAATTTCCATAGTTGAATTTGGAGTAGCATAGTACCATTTTTGAGTAGCCCCTTCGTATCTTCCAGGATTTGCATATATATTTAAACCATACTCTGTTTCCAGTACTGTAATATCTATTGTAACATCTGTAAGTATTGGACCATATGAAAGAATAGAATTATCATCAACATAGTCGTAATCAAATCCACAATCTTCCGTATCAGTTATATTAACACTATCTATAGAATATCCATCATCTAAAACATAAGTTATTAAAACTTCATCTTCATCTGTAAATTCTGCCGAAGTAATAGTAATGTGTTCATGTTCAACAATATTAATTCTTCTTCCAACTTCTTGTTCTGTATATGTTGCTGTATAAGTAGCATTTTCAGTTACACTCACAATCTCTGGTTCCCATCCAACAAATACATATTCATAAGTATCTGTGCTTTCTTTTGTAGGTGTATCTCCTGAATAAACTGGCATTGCATTCTTTTCAACACTTGATGTTTGAAGCACAGTCCCATCATCATTTACAAAAGTGATTGTATATTTTTTATTTTGTGAACCACTATTACTATAAGGTTTAAGAGAATCTTTTCCTTTATTTCCTGTGGAACTATTTGAAGAAGTATTGTTACTGCTTGAATTCTTTTCATCATCTACAGTTTCTTCTTTAGTAACACTTGTAACTTTATTTACATTTTTATTATTAATTAGAAAACGTGAAATAATAGTAGCAGCTTCTGCTCTTGTCATCTTATTATAAGGTTTAAAAGAACCATCTTCATAGCCAACTATTAATCCATTTTGAATGCAATAGTTTATAGCCTCAATGTCTTTCTCCTCTAAGTACTGTGTATCAGTAAAACTAGATTCAAGATTTGAACTTTTTGTTTTACCGAAAAATTTAATCTCCGAATTAGCAATTATCATTGCCATGTCAATTCTTAATATTTCTTCATCTGCATTTTTTTCATCTATTTTTCCGGTACGAACGACACCATAATTTTCAGCTATTTTGATATAGTCTTTTGCCCAATTATCAACTTTACCTTTAGCATCTTCTACTTTTACATTAGGGTCAATTGAAGCTGCCACAACTAACTTTAAAAATTCAACATTAGTAACAGTTCCATTAGGCTTAAACAAGCCATCATCATAGCCATCAATAATACCTTTTTCGGATAGCTCATCTATATATTCATACGCCCAAAAATCTTGGGGTACATCAACAAATTCCTTTGCAAATGAAACATTTACAAATAGCATTAAAAATACAAAAAACAATAGTGTAACTTTTTTCATTTTCATTCTCTCCAATCAGATGGCAAATTCGCCATCTAGATATAATTTCTCTAATATCATTTTACACTACTAGATGCCTTTTTTTTATTAAGTTTATGTTACCATTTCTTTACTTAAAACAAATAAAAAACCTATTTGTCAACTATTATGACAAATAGGTTTATTTTAATTCTTCTCCATAAATTTACACACTTTATTAAAACAAGCTATTTGGTCTTCATTTAATTCTTTTGTTTCAACCATCTGCTTTAATTCATCCATAGAAAACCATCTAACTTCACTAAGTTCTTCCTCTTGAATTTTTACTTCATTTAAATCGACATCTTTTGTTACAAAATACATTTTATAACAATCTTTTCCGTCACATCCAGAATCATATTCTGTAAAAATTTCATTTGAAAAATCTAAACCAAGTTCTTCTAAAACTTCAGTTTTAATTCCTTCTAAAGGAGTTTCTCCAGACTTTGGGTGGCCGCCTGTAACGCCCCAATCTCCGCCTTTTGAAGGAACTCTTTTTTGCATCAAAAATTCACCTTTTGAATTTCTAATAACAACCATAACTACCATAGGATAATATCCTTCAGGAATAGGTTCTCCTTTTCTATAAGTCTTATCTGTTTTGTTGCTGTTTTCATCATACAAATCTCTTAGTTCTGCCATAGCGCCTCCTATTTTATTTATTTGTAAATTCAAGCAACGCCTTTAGCCCCTCATTAATATCTTGGTAAGCCCTTTCAAAATCGCCTGTATACCAAGGGTCTGAAATATCTCTATTATCCGAAGTATATTCCAACAATCTGTGAACTTTATTTAAAGGATCCTCACTAATAATTCGCATAATGTTATAAATATTGCTTTCATCCATACAAATAATAATATCGTACTTGTTATAGTCAGACTTTTGCATCCTGTGAGCCTTGTGATTACCAAAAGGAATATTGTGCCTTTTTAAAATTTCTTTTGCAGGAGGATAAATAGAATTACCCTCCTCTTCATAACTTACAGCTGCGGAATCTATCATATACTCAGATTGCAAATTATTCTTTAAAACCATATCTTTAAACATATATTCAGCCATTGGCGAACGACAAATATTGCCATGACAAATAAATAAAATCTTAGTCATTTAATTTTTACCATCTATAAACCTTTTCAAATCCATATTTTTATACTTATTCTTTCCCTCGCGAATTTCTTGCATTAGTTCATTTGCAGAATCAATTGCCATTTGGTAAAGTTCATCATCCACAAGTCCTTGTTCATGCGCTTCATCTAACTCATCTTTGTCATAAAGCTCAAGTCCAGTTTTAGAAACTACAACATCCAAATATAAATCATCATAAAACGGAACTTTAGTTACCTCATCTACACCTTTATCACTTACAATATCAAAATAATACTCTTGAGTAACCTTGTTATCATCCAAATAAGCCCTCATAACATAGTTACCCTCTTTTGGAATAATCTCCACCATAAAATAACCATTACTAATAAGCTTGTGTCCTTCTTTAGCAATAAAATCATCACCATCAATAATTTCCTTAACACAAACTATATAATCATCATTAGAAAAATCAAAACTAATTTTATACTTTCTAATATTCTTCAAATAAGTTTTAGAATAATATTTACGACGCATAACAAACTCCTACTTCAAATTCTTAACCATTCTTGTTGCAATAATAATAGCTTGTTCTCTAGTAGCATTTGCATAGCCAACAGCTTCTTCAGCAGAAGTAGTATTCTTAGGTGCAAATTTATTATCTCCAACACCATTAATAATTCCATTAGCATTCATAAAATAAACACTATCTTTAGCCCAAGCAGAAATATCTTTATCATCCGCAAAAGTATTAGCCTTAGTATATTCAAGTGGGAACTTACCATCTTCAGCAATAGTCCATCCTTCAATAGTAGCCTTCTTGTAAGTTCTAGTAAGCATAGTAGCAGCTTGCTCTCTATTTAATAATAAATCAGGTTCAAAAGTAGTATCTGAAGTACCAGCAGTAATACCTAAAGCAAAAGCTTTTAAAACTTCGGTATCCTTAGTATCAGTGAAAGGATTTGTAGCAACAGGAGTTGCAGTCTTTCCAGTTAAAGCTTCATAAGCCTTAACAGAAACAGCAGCAAACTCAGCTCTAGTAATAGATTTAGTTAAATCAGCATCCTTTAAACTCTCTGGAATCAAATTCAATTTATCTGCTTCAGCAAGTTCATTTTGTGCCCATTGTGATGCTTGGAAATCTACTTTATCATTTAAAACTAATTCATTAGATGGGTCACTAACACGAGAAATTCCTTCTGCTGTAGCGCCACTATAGTAAGCTCTAACAACAAGCTTTGAATCAACACGAAGTTCAGATAAATATTCTGTTTCAAAAATACCATTCCAAGGATCATCATCTTGGTCATAATTTGGTGAATGACCTAAACTAGTTTCAGACCATTCATCAGCATCATCAATTGCATATTGAAGCATAATTCCACCAATATATCCTGCTTGGTTATAACCTAGCTCATGATTCTCAAAATAGTCAATTGCATTTCTAACATTAGCAGGTGTTTGAACAGTAACTTCTATCCAAACATTATTTCCATTATCATCATGAATTTTCAAATTAGAAATAATAGGTGCTGTTCTTAAATCATTATCAGTAGGAGCAGTTGCAGCAAAAACAGCTGACATAGAAAACATCATAACACAAATAACTAATAAACTAACTAAAACATTTTTCATAAAAAAACCTCCTAAAAATTATTTTGAAAATTTATCTGCACTTCTAACACTAATTAAGCAAGAAAGTAACAACCTTACTTGTCGGATTTGTACGCCTTAAACTTCTATTATATAAGCCTTATTTATTAATTAAACTTAAATAAATTTAAGCCAATATCTTCATCAAAATATCTATCAACTTTTCCATCAATAATATTGATAATCATTTCACAAGTTGCACTAATAATAGCTCTATTTAAATGACCACCAAAAACTTCGCCTTTATCATTACCAGCACTCATATGAATGTGAGTATAAAATTCACCATTCATAGTATTAATAGTACCAGTAAGAGAAACAATTTCAAAATTGCCTTTAAATTCATTTGAATAATATTTCTTTTCATCAACTTTAAAAACACCAACTGTAAAATCATTTGTAGCACCCAAAGCACTTACACTTGCTAATAAAATCTTTTCTTTAAGTGCTAATTCTTTAATTTTTTCGAGAATCTCTTCACCTTTATCTATTCTCATAATAATAGTGTTATCAAATCTTCTATATTCCATGATAAAAAATCTCCTTCTTTTTTAAAATAGGTTTTTCCATTCGTCTTCTTTAAAACCTGTGGTAATACCTTTTGATGTAATAATAATTGGACGTTTAACAAGCATACCATCAGTAGATAATAATTCTAGTTTATCTTCAAAAGACATTGATGGAAGTTTATCTTTTAAATTTAATTCTTTGTATTTTAAACCACTAGTATTAAACCATCTTTTAATATCTAGATTTGATTCTTTAATCCATTTTTTAAGTTCTTGTTTTGATGGATTTTCTTCTACTATATTTCGTTCTTCAAATCTAATCTTGTGGCTAACAAGCCATGCTCTTGCTTTTTGACAAGTAGTACATTTAGGGTAACAGATAAATAATGTGGACATGGAGGGGCTCCTTTCTAAAAGCTAAACTTTATATTCATCATTATCTTCAGCAACTTTTGGTAACTCAATTGGTTTATCTTCGTATGCAAAAGCATTATCAGCTGGATCATGAGAAATAATTCTACTTTTTAAATACTCTGACAAAGCTTTATCTTCACAATAAACATAGCAACCTGATAAGCCTCTAGTCATTAATACTTTATAAGTATTCTTAATTATTTCATCTGCTATCTTTTTAGCCTTTTCAGGTTCTTTTTTATATAAAGCTTTTGTATGAACCATAGCAGTGCGATCTGATTTGGCATTCTTGGTTATATCTGAAACAATTTTTCCATTTTCGTATCTTATATCATCACCTAATATAACTCCAACATAGTCAAATTCCAAACCTTGACAAGTATGAATACATCCAATTTCATTAATAGAACTTTCTCTAATTGCAAATGGTTTAGTTTGTCCATCTAAATTCCATTTCTTTCTAAAAGTACTTGAAAGTTCAAAATCGAATTTAGTTTTATCTTTCTTTGAAACCCATTCTTTATAATAACCGGCAACAAGCCTTGCTTTATTATCGATATTTCGTTCAACAATTAATCTATCTAGTTCATCAGGGTCATCAATTATCCTAAAATCGTACTCTTTTGTATCTAGCATCTTATTATTTGTTTCTCTAATTTCAAGTACATCATCAAGCCAAGCTAAATATCCATCCGAACCTTTGCATCTAAACTGACTTATTAATTCTTTTTCATCTATATATTGAGCTTTAACATTATTTAACTCGCAACATCTTTTTATTTCTTCGATGGATCCAATATCATTATCAGTAACCCTTTGATCCTCATCAATAAAGAAAATAGAACATAGCGCTGCATTAATTATTTCGTTTATTTGATTGTTTCCCCTCGTTGCACCCCTAACGAATGCTTTCATTTTTAAACGATGTGCTTCATCTACAATAACAACAGGAATATCATTAGTCTTCGAATCCATATAATTATATGATGGAGCCAACAAGTTGTTAACATATTCTTGATCATCATTATTCTTTAGCATTTCAAAATAAACATTACGTGGTGCACTATTTGGAGTTGTGTAATTAGCTATTATTTTCTCTTTTATTAAATTTACTAACAGTTGTATAGCAATTACAGACTTCCCTGTTCCTGGACCACCTTTAACTATTAAAACATGTTTTTCACCGCTTCGAATAGCGTCATGTACCATATCCATTGCTTTTTCAAACACTTCTTCTTGAGAGTCTAACAAATAGAATTGTTTCTTCCCTTCTACCATTTGAGACAAGTCATCTATCAATCTCGCTGATGGAACAATATTACCATTATCAAGGTCAAATATTACTTTTTCTCTATCGCCTTTTTTAATATATTTTTTAATAAAATCTGTTAATTTATCTTCAGTATCCATAGTAAATACAGGTGATTTTTGAAATAGTGTATTAAATTTTGAATCTATTAACGGATCATTTTCCTTTAAAGAATAATTATGCAAATATGAACAGGGAAACAATCTTATTTTATCTTCAACAGCAGGTTCAACCATATTGGCTAAATACCCTACATAGTTCAAAGCTTGTCTTGAGGGATGTGCTTTTTCCTCTACATGATTTTGACTTACTAAAGCACGAACCATAAAGCTATTTTCAACTCTATCTACTTTACTCCATTGTTTTAATTCAATAACGATTATAACTCCTCTTCCTTCTTCATTATAACCAGAAATCATAAAATCTATTCTACAACTTGTTGTTGGCAATTTATATTCAATTGCAATTCCAGCATCATTTGGAATTCCAGAATCCTTTATAATATTCTTTACACGTGGTAATGAGTTTTCCCATGAATGCTGTTCGCTATAACCTCCACCACCTATATGGTTTCTTTTTAATCCTGATTTTATTTTATCGATTAATACATTATTAGCCCAATCAGCAATAAATCCACTTTTAACATTTTCATATATTATCATAATTATCCCCTATTGTTTATAGTTTATCGTACTTCGTGCTAACCCCTTTAGACTTTTCAACTGGATATTTTTGTCGTGTCTTTTCTAATTTTTTTAGAACAATTTCTTTAGGATCAACACCAAGTTTATCTGCCATTAAAAAACAATAATTAAATACATCTGCTAATTCTTCACAAACTTCTTCTTTATTATAGTTTTCTCCATTCCATTGAAAACATTCCAATAATTCACCCGCTTCTATTGAAATAGACTTAGCTAAATTCTCTGGTGAATGGAATTGATCCCAGTCACGTTCTTCGTTGAATTGTTTAATTTTGAGCATTAATTCATTCATTTTTATACCTTCCCTCTGTTACTTGGGTATTCTATCACACAAAAAGTCTAGTTATCAAGGCCATTATATCAACTCACCTTTATAACTAGACTCTTAACCCTTTATTATTTGTAATTTCTTTCTAATAAAACATTATTACACTATTTTATACCCAGTTCATCAAATTTTTCTTTAATCCTCATTATAGCTTCAACTTGTTTAGGAGTTATCGTCTCTAATCCACTACAATATCTTATAGCAAGATCTATAAAATCAATTTCTTTCGCATTGAGATGTCCCTGCTCCATGCCAATACGTTTAATCTTTTTCCAATAATCATCTGTTAATTGAAATATTTCAACTTCATTATATATAGATTTATTCAAACGTTCTTCTTTCTTTGCACTAGTTATCCTAGTCTTACCTTCTTCTTTTGAAATTAAATTCTTAACTAAGGTTTCGCTTAAAGTATATATCTTATCCTTAACGCTATTCCAGCAATCTTTCCTTTTACAATATTCTCCAATGTTGCTAAAAGTTCTATTAGGATCATTAAAAACATCAAAACACAATTTAGCTATTTTTTCTATATCAGAAACAAGGAAATTTGGTAATTCTTGTCTATCCCAAATATTTTTATAATCTAATTCCATATCATTATTTTTAATTTCATAAATCAGTTTTGAAAAAGTATATGGAACTAATTGAGCTCTATAAGCTTTATTTTCAATATACCATTCTTGATTAGATATTATTTTTTCTATAGCTTTAAAAATAATCGCTTTAGCAACTAATTCTTTAAAGAATAGTTCATTATAAAACAACTTGTCCTTTTCCCATTTTTCAGCCATTTCAGCATGAAAATCTACGAGACATAATTGAGCACCTTTAGATACGGAATAAGGTTTCATTTCTGCGGAATTTAAATACTTAGCCAAATCAGTTTTTGAAAACTTTTGATTTTTTGGATTTTGTCGTGTATATTTATCTCTATCCGATTTTGACATACTCATTTTTGGCTGGTCATATTGTCCTCTAGCTCGTTCAAAAAACCATCTAGTTTGATAAGGTTGATTATTTACTGGAGAAGTATATATCTTCCTAGAAAACTCTTCCATTTTTATATAAAAAGGATGATTAGAGTTTAAATCGGCTGCAGTTACCTTATTTTGGCTATTGGCATATTTTGAAATATTATGAATAAATTCTGCATCGTCTTTTTCAATTACAGTCAATTTCATCTGAACAAAAATATTATCTAACGAAGCTTTATCTTTAATATTTGCCGATGCAAGAGATGCTGTAGTTTGTCCACCATTAATTATTTGAAAATCTTCAAAACTAGTAATAAATAGTCCTTCATTAGAAATATTCTTAGTAATGATTTTTTTAGCAATTGTTGAAATACCATTATTATATGTAAAAAAGTTTTGCTTATCGTTAAGAATAGTTGCCCTTATTCCCTTGTTAACAGCTCCCTTTGCATTTAGAAAAGATCTTACGTTTGACTCCAGCAATCTAGCACCATATTTTTTGTATATGTCACACAAAAAACTTCCAGGTACAATAGCCAAATAAGCTTCATAGTCTTTCGTGCCAATATCAGCTTTAATGCATTGTATTCCCTTTAATCCAAAATCATCCGTATTAATAACAACCGGTTCTTTTTTGAAGCTACTTAATTTTGAATTATATATCATCTGAATATCTATAACATCTAGCTCAACTTTGAATTGAGTATTGTTAAAAGAATAATCTGGGAACTCAATAGTCTTTATTCGCTTACTTAATAAATTTGTAGAAATAATAATTAAATGAATTTTATATATAGAAGCAAGATTCTTTTTTATATCATAAGCCAACTGAACTGCAGGATTACTTTCTTCAGCTTTTGAGAAAAAGCCTTTTAAAACATTTTCAAAAAAATTAATCATTAATTGAGCTTTCATATTCATATATTCATTAGTTATACTAACCATTTCATCAGGATTAAAATCAGAAATAAGAAGGTCTAATGTGTTTATCGATAAATCCAAATACCCAGCATCTATTTGCATATTTTTGAAAGCTCTATTTCCTTTGTTAAAAGGAAAATAGCATTTCTCTAGTCCATTAATTAAAGCAAAATCTTCAATTAATGAGTCTGTCATTTCGTCGATAAATACCTCTTGAGGATAGTCCTCTTGCTGTAAAGCAGCAATTTTTATATCATTTATAAAGCCACTTCTATACTCTTCCAAACTAAACATTCATATCTACCTCAAATCTTTTTAAACTAGGAATATCTATTTTATATGAGACATCCGTTATTTCTAAATGATTAATGTTTTTCTTTGTTAATTTAGGAAAACTATCGTTAACCAAATAGTTTTTAATATATTTAACATCATATTTGCGTGTGTTAATAGATAATTCTGTATCAACATTCAATTCAACAATTTTACTTAAAAAAATAATTTTAACATTCTCATCTTTAATTCGTTCCT
Organism: uncultured Clostridia bacterium; assembly: GCA_947164995.1. Classification (GTDB taxonomy): domain Bacteria; phylum Bacillota; class Clostridia; order TANB77; family UBA1234; genus RGIG6105. The sequence goes on along the minus strand of CAMUYU010000002.1, from coordinate 52,940 downwards.
TAATCAAATGGAATAATTCTGGTACAGATGACTTTCCGTTAGAAAACTCATTAGACATTTTTTCCACATTAATATTAACCAAAAATCCATCCACATCTGAATCGAGTTGTTCTAGAGAACTGATTGTAATTTCTTTTGATAAAGCGCCTGACGTTTTAATTTCATACCAAGTATTATCATTAGAAAAATCTTTACTATTGTTGTCAGGTCCTCCCCATGACAAAATAGATTTCTCTATTCCATACTTATTAAACATAAAAGAATACAAGAAATACAATTCGCCAAAAATTCCTTGTTCTTTTTCTTCTGAAATTTCACTATTCGAAACTTTTTGAAACATTTCTTTCCACTTTCCAAATCTTTCAATAACTCTTAGCATAAGATTATTATATGAGTCTGAAATAGCATATTCATACATATCTTGACAAAAGTTATAAAACAAATTTGAAAAATTATTCTCTTCTAAATCAAAACAAATCCACCATTTGCCTTTAATCTTATAAATACAAACATTTATTACTTTTGTAGAATTAATATTTGCGACTTCATTATCAACAACAAAAATTAATCTTTTTTTGTTTAATTCTGATAAGCCATACAAAACCATTATATTCTTATCATTATCAATTGCTTTTAAAATATCTGTATTACTACCAATATTTTCAAATAAATCTCTAAAATCAATCTTCATTTGGATCATAACCTTCCTCATTTACAATACTCTTAGATATTTCATCGATTTTAATTCTATTTAATGTATAAACAACAGTTTCTCCTGTATCATTTTTCGGAAATCCTAGTGCAACACCCAATAGTGGTCTTGATGAATTATTGAAAACAGAAATTGCTTTTTGTTCATATTCGCTTTTTTCTCCAGTTTTTCTTAAATAAACGGGGTGAATAACTAAAAGAGGTCTTCTAGATATATTAAGGTAATCAGAGGCAGTTTTTGTTTTTTTTGAGCTTTTTTCAGGATTTTCGCTAATTCTTTTCTCAAAATTTTTGTCTGTTTCGATTTCTTGTTCAATCGTTAAACCACTTACAAATATTCCAGGGTTTGCAAGTCTATTATTACTCCCAGATATCCTTATGATATTCTCATGGGGTGGAGTTATTTCAAAACTACGTACATTTAATGGAAAACTTTTTTCTTCAAAAAGCCAGCTCTCATTCAATAATCCATCGACCTTTTCATCACCCGTTGCCACAACTACGTCCCACTCTGGCATTCCTTTTGAATCTTTAATATAATCGGTAATTAATTCAATATCAAAAGTCATATTTGCTTCAGGTATCTTTAACTTTGAAACAAAAGTCGCTATATAATTCTTAGGAACTCTTTGAATCATGAAACGTTCTTTATGATTTTTAAGTTGATAAAAAGAGAAAAACATTTCTTTTTGTTTTAGTTCGTTAACCATATCATAAAAAGCATTCCAATTATTGTTATTGGCATCTTCTGACAAATACAATTTTGATGTATCAGCTATAGAGCATCCATAATCAAACCTTATTATTTTATCTTCTGTATTTTTCATCTTATTCTGCGATGTAATATTCATTTTTTGAAACCTTTCAATTGCAGAAGAAATAAATAGTTGTGTATTTAATCTTTTCGGAGATTGTTTAACCATAAGACCAAAATCCTCTGGTTTCTTTCCTTGTATTTTCATTTGTCTAAATTGGTTTTTTAAATCCTCAATGGCATCAATTACGTCACCGAAATTATCGATGCTTTCTTGTGTCATATATATTCTGCATAAATCTTCATAACCATTTCTATATCCAAACCATCTACACATTTGAAGAATAGTATCATACATTGAAGAACTCCTATTATAATAACTAATCATTAACCCATGAAGCGTTAATCCTCTCGATAATACATATCCCCCAATTGCAATAACTCTCGCACCACTATCTTTGTAATCATCATAATTAAAACGATTCTTTTTGTTATCATTATTTATAGTAGTAACAACAAATTGTTTTATTTCCGAATTTAGTTTCTTTTGAATTTGATCCCAAGAAAACTCAGTTCGTGCATTGGCATAAAAACTGTCATTTGAAAAAGAATTATACAGGTTTTGCATTTCAGGATCTTTAATAAAATCTTTAAAAGCTAAACAATACGTCTGTTCGATTGTATTTTTTAAATAATCTACATATCCATTTACTTTATCTTCTATCTGTCTTTGTATATCATTATACATAGATATGTTTATCATCATTGTCCTATGAACAAGCTCTTTTCCTCTCAATGTTCTTATAACATTTGTTAAAACAAAATCATTTATTGCTTTTTTTAAGCTATTTGGCAATTCTTTAAAAATAGAATCACCATTTTTATGTGTATTTAGCAAAAAATACTTTTCCATTGGGTCTAGCTTACAAATATGCTTATATTCACCATTTTCGTCAACTGAAAAAACCTTACTAGCTCCAAAATAATTTGATGGAGCATGTAATTGTACTATGAAATCAGAAGGAAACAAATCCCTATTATACTCATCATCGTATGGATTAATAAATATATTTGCAAAAGGGGTAGCTGTATAACCTATATATGTTGCAATATTAAAATTGTTAAACAAATCTCTAATTAATGAATTGATAATGGACGGATTATTAGCATCCTTCGTATTAACAGAAGCATTGTCAGATTCATCATCTATAATAAGTACATTGTCAGAAGTAATATCGTTTTGCCCAGGTTTCAAGTATTCTTTTACTTGATTTAGTACAGATTTATTCTTTTTGACAACTAATATTAATGGCTTGTTAAAGTCAGATGCTGTACTATTTAATGATTTTTTTACATCTTTTCTAAAATCATTCTTATCATTTGTCATTGGAATAGCATAGTATTTTTGTTCATCTTTTCCAATACCGACAAACACAATTTTAGCATTTCCTATAGATGAACTTTCAGCTCCTATAAAACCTTCGTCTATTCTTTCTTGAGTTTGAGCTCTTAACGAGTTAGTCATGCCAGCAAGTAAAACTACAACTTTATATCCATAGTCTGTAGCAAGATTAATCAAAGCGGTATAATTAGCTGTTTTTCCTGATTGAACATCTCCCATTACCAAACCCTTTTTCTTCAAATTATTAACATTCTTACCTTCTGGATCTGCACACTTGCTTAATATTTCTTTTGTTGAATGGATTATTTTTTCTATTGATTCTTCTGGGAAATCTTCATTACGTAGATAATCTATGTATCTTTCAAAATTGCATTCTTCAACATCTCTGCCATCCATCCAATTTTCATTTTCGTCATTTTTTAACAAAAACTCAGCTGAAGGATTCGTGATACCTATATTAGCAATATATGCGCTTTTTATTTTATCGCATATTTCTTCTATATTTTCATAATCAGAAAATGGTTTCATGCACTTAATAATATTTACACTCTCTTCTATGCTTTCAAGCGATTTTTTTTCTTCATATAGTAATGTCTTTAATACCCTATATGCTTTTTTTTCGATATCATTCAAATCATTCATTTATCATTTAACCTTTCTAAAATTTCATCTTTGCAATCTGCCACACTTTTGTAAATATCAATACCAAGCATGATTGACAGAACACTCTTTCTTTTTGTCTCAGGTATATTTTTTAATATTTCAACCAATTGTTCAATAATCTCATTTTTAGATTTAATGTCACTATCATTTACAACTTCAATACCATCATCAACATCAATTTGCACACGATATTTCGGTAATCCTGTTTCTATTTGGTCAATCAGTAAGTTTAAGTATTTTTTAGCTTCATCATCTATTCTTTCAACAAGAATCAAATATAGTGGATTTTCTTTATTTAGTTCATACTTTACTTTATTGTCCCTTAACTTTGTTCTATTCCAAATCTTTAAATTATATTTGTCTTCTTGAACTCCCTTAAATCTTATTGTTTTTTTGCTTCTTGAAACAGAGTCCTTGAGAGCCGCCTTGATTTGGTCTTTTATTTTATCTGGAATTTGAGCCATTGACTTTTTCACATCAAGGCTCCATTCTATATCAAGCGATGAAGGTATCTCAACTTTAACACGAGCAAGTTTAGCTAGTTCACTTCTAACATTCATATGAAGCCAGCTTCCCCAATTAATAAGCCTATTATTTCTATAAATATAAAAACCCTGCTCATCATATATAGAAACATTACCTAGCAATTCTTTTTCTTCTCTAGTTAGTGTATTAGCAAAAGGAAGAGTATATGGTGTAACTTTTATAATAGAATTATCAATTTTAATACAAGTGGTTCTTCCTGTTTGTTGCCTTGGTGCGGAATCCAGTAAAAAAGGATCTCTTTTTTCAATTCTTGCACCATCGAAAAAGATATTTACTGTATTGTAAAAGTTGTGGAAAACCAGCTCAACGTGTTTTTTTGCAGATGCTACAGCTTCTCTAAAAGACTTAACAAAATTAGATGATAAAGAGTCTAACTTATCGAACTCCTGCCAAACAACTAAAACTCCCGTTTCATACTCAAGCAAGTTCTCAAAATGTGGAACTTCTTTCAGTTCTTCATCAGATAAAACTCCCATAAGCCATTCATTTTTTTCTTCTATTATGTCTAAGTCATAGAACATTCCTGTAACTTCACTATTGTTTTTACCAATAACAATCATTTTCCTACACTGAGCTAATGAAGCTGTTTTCAATCCCAAACCAAATCTTCCTAATTCATGCTCATCATCAATCTTACTAGTTCTATCAGAGCCAAATACCATGGCATTTTCAAGCTCCTTATATGTCATTCCTAGACCATTATCTAATATTGCAAAATATGGTTTTTCTAAAGGATTGGAGAAGATGCTTATAATATCTGCCTTTGCAGTAATACTATTATCAATAATATCTGCCACAGAAGTTGAAAATGTATATCCTATTGAACGTATTCCACTTATAAAAGACTTGGCTGGCGGAACTTGCTTTTTTAGATTACTCATTTAAAACTCCTTTCTCATCATCATTGAATTAATACTTTTAGTAAAATTTAATATTTCATCCACACTATATCTGCTTATTTTATACTTTTCAAAAACATTTGAAATAATAATTACATCTATTTTGTCTTTAAAGTCACTTAAAAATCTCATCTTTTTAGAAGTTATATTAAAATACTCCATTTTAGATGCCGTATAAAAAACAAGAACGAATCTTTTTTTTCCATTAATTTCATATTCAAAATCATATAGAGAGTAAGTATACATAGAAGAAATATCTTTTATTTTTCTTGCGCCATAATTATCCAGAAAATCTTTAATATATTCATTGCTTAATTCTTTTGCTTTTAACATATAGTCCATATAATTTACAGGAGAAACCATTTGACCAAATACCTTTTTTAATGAAATTATTTCCATATCATATGAATCAGCCACTTCATTGAATGTATTTGTATACTTATTGCCAACTCCTTTGTTATTAACAAAAACCTTTGAGTAAGGAATCTTATTTTCTCCAATAATTGTGATATTAAAATTTAAAATATCCTTTTCAATTAAATACTCAAACGAATTTACAACAAAAGCATAATCATTTAGTTTTTTGGATATTTGCCCAAATATATATTTATTGTTAATATTCACTTCATCATCTTCATATCGAAAGGTTATTGGATAGTGCAATTTTATTCTTCCAAACTGAACTTTACTTTGATCAATTTCTTCTTTGATAAATATAATAAAACTATAATTATTTACTTCTATTGGTTCCATATTTACATATATATTATTAAAAATAAAAATGTTATTAATTCTAACTTTTGATTTAGCGTTTTTCAATAATTGTTCAACCAAATCAGGTTTATCTTTAGTTGATATTTGCTTTGGAATTTTGTATACATCCATCAATTTATCATTTGTTGAATTACCCTGTTTTATTGGAGTTGATACGGTTGCAGTATGCCCACTTTCATTATCATTTAAAATGTTCATATATAAAGATTTTGTATCAATGGGCAAACATATTTTATGCATTATTATTTATCCTCCTTAATCATTGCTTTAAAAATTGCTTCCAAAACTGGAACAATTATTGAATTTCCTGATAATTTATTCATCTTCCTATAACTCAAATCAAGCTCTCTAACATTTTCATAATCCTTATCACTGAAGCCCATCATCAAAAAAGCTTCTCTTGCTGTAAGAAGTCTATATGAATCCCCTTTTGGACCAGAATATGCTATCATTCCAGCATTATTTTGCCTGTCCATATTTGTAGTTATTGTATTAAAAAAAGTTAAGTTATTCAAATCTCTTTTATTAATACTCCACATCTTTTCGCGTGATATCGTTCTAGGTAATTGTGCCTCATCAGCCTCTTTTCTAAATACTTCATTTGAATAGTCTAATTTTAAGAACTTGGGAATGTCTTTTTCTTTCATCTTTTTAGTTTTAATATCATCAAATGGATTTTTTTTGCCATTCATAACACTAATCATGAAACATCTTTCTCTATCTTGAGGAACACCAAAATCTATGCCTGATAGTACCATAACATCATTGCGATATCCTAATCTAGATAAAAACTCTTTCCACATATTAAAATCTATTGAATTAGAATCCGCCAATATTGCCTTCACATTTTCCATTAAAAGGTACTTTGGTAAGCGATTATCTTTTTTTAGTTCCTTTAAAATTCGCTCTATTTCCCATAGCAAGCCAGATCTAGTACCCGAACCTTTTTTCATACCTCTTGTTTTTCCACCTGTAGACAAATCTTGACAAGGAAAACTATATGTTAATAAATCATGCTTAGGTATCATATTCGCATGAATATCAGTTATAGAGCCTAGATTTTTGCTTCTTTTATTTGCAATATACAATTTTTCAATTTCTTTTTTAGATAATTTTTCTATATTTTTAAATGGTGTAACAGAATCCTTACTAAATGTAAATTTTTTTAAATACTTTACTTGTTCTTTATAGTTCGGAACTTCTATTTTTTCATCGCTGCAATTAATTGCATCATAAGCTAATATTGCGTTGATAAACCACTCACTAGTGGCAACAATTTCATAGTCTATTTTAGCTTTTTTTAACGCTTTGGCTTGAGCACCAATTCCAGAAAATGTTTCAAAAACTTTTATTTTCTTCATAATATATGACTCCCATTCTATTTTTCTTTTGGAAAATTTGCTTCTAAATACTGCTGTAATTGTTCACAATTTCGAACTTCTTCCACTTTAGATAATATGTCAATAATATCTTTGCCCGCAATTATTGAAATAGGTTGATCATCTTCTATTATTTCTTTGTAGGCGTATTCGTCAACATATGACGTAGTAACAAATACTCCAAATTGTCGATGTCTTATTCTAGAAATAAGTCTTGCAGTATCATGAACATGAACCGCATTATCTCTTTTTTTACATTTTGCTTCTATTGCAAATGTCGTATGAAGTGGATTGCTTAATCCACTCATTATTCTATATTTACCAATTCCATCTCTTCCTCCATCCTTGACTTTTCGAGTCTGCTTTGGGTCCTCAAAAATATTATTGTCAGATAACATTGCTAATCTTATTGCCATTGGTTCAAATTTAGTCCTATCTTTTTCAAAATAATTTACAATCATATCTAACATTTTTATTTGTTCTCTTTCTTCTGGCTTGGGTTGTTGATCTGCTTGAGAACGTATTTTAGGTGATACGTTCGTTTTTAATGGTTTATAACATTGTGGATTTTTTACCCAATTTTTCCATGCCACTGGGGCATATATACTCTCATAAGCTTTTCCGAAAGCAATATCATCTAACCATCTTATATCAATTGAAGCATCATTTGGATAAGCTTTGCTACCACTTGATGTATCAAGTACTGTAAATATTGCTTTATAATTTTGAAATCTACCCCCCTCATCTCGTTTTGCCCATAGTGCAGTCAGCCATTCTCTTGCCGGAATTCCTTTGTATCCTGGTATCAATAAACCTCTAAATCTTACTCCACCAATATTATCTCGATCAAATAAAAAAAATGGAGCAATTTTTTTTCTTTCTTCAAATGAATCTGATGATACATACTCATAAGTTTCTTTTAAAATTCTATTTCCTTTTTTGCTATGCAACTCACTTCCGGGGTTTTTATTATCCCCATAATAAATATACAAACCTAATTCCTCATCTAATTCATCTCTCCAATAAGGATCTTTATTAGTTGAGAAAAGTGCAACATGAGTAGGATACTTTCCATTTTTCGAACCAACCGGTCTAAATCCGCCCTGAAGTCCAGACCCAGGTATCATTACAGATAATACATCTCCACTATAATTCTGAGCATAAGTCTTGTTCTTATAAATACAATCAATGTACAATTTGATACCTTCTCTTCTTGTTTTAACCCCATTTTTATCAATTACTATCTTGTTATAATCTAAAACATTACTAAACATATATGATCATCCTTTTCCACGAATTGTTTATGATAACAGTTTATCACACAAGGTAATCTCTGAACATAAATGTACATTATTTGTAAAACAATTGTTACTTAAAAGAAAATCAGTATTTCTCTTATAAAAACTACGTTACAATAAAAGAATCAAAAATCTTCTATATTTGTCAGAATGGTTTATTTAAGCAGCTGAAGTTTACCATAATTTGTATAATATGTCAACCAAATTGCTCCTTTAAAGTCCTACATATTAATAACTTTTATGAGATAATAAGCTACTTCTCATATACACAAATACTCCTTCACTTTTTCATCTGATAAACCATGTGTTTCCTGTAATCCTGATATTAAAACTTGAAGATATTCTTTCCCAACTTTATCAACTGATTTATGCTCTAAGTTTTGAAAATTAGTGAATGTTTTAGCTTTAATTCCATTAATAGAATTTAATTCCACTTCATTTTCATACCACTTTAAACCTTCTTGCCTTTGAATATCTTTAAACTGCTCTTCTGTTACTAAATAAGCTCTACCATATGCGAACCCTGGTTCAGAAACATCTAAAAAGCACACTGAGATTTGATTCCAACTATTACTTTTTTTAGAAAAATACATATTATATGGTATCTCTATTGGCAAAGATATAATAGGATTATTAGTATTTCGACAAGGTTTATACGTCACACCATTAAATCTACATCTCCCACCTTTAATATATGTCATAAATCTTTCTTCAAGCATATTTGAACCATACGATACATAGTAAACCAATTTATTGTATGGTTGCATTTCATATGCTATTTGTGGCTTATTATCGATAGACTGATTATATACATATAAAAGAACATCTTCACCAGTAGTTGCTTGTACATTCCTTTTTACATATAGGTAGCCCTCTCCTTCAAACTCATCTAATCTTTTTAGTACATCAGCAGAAACCTCATAAATCTCGCCTTTAATTCTTCCAGAGCCCTTAATTACTCCAGGGTAATGTCCTAAAAAGTACATATCAAAGCCTTCAATTTCAGCATCTTTCACTTTTTTTGAATTCTCTAGGAAGGCATGATTTACCATGCCTTCCATAAGAGTTCCATAAACGAATATCTTAGTACTCATATAGCTTAATAACCTCCTTTATCTCTGATTTATAATTACCAAATCCAAAACCATACTTTCTATAGCGACGTCTTTCATAGTAATCATCCATGATTTCTTTAATCATATGTGCAAAAGCTTTGTCCATCCACGAATATGATTTCAAAAATGAGTTAAGCCCGTTTTTAAAGAACATTTTCATTGTTTTTAGCTGAACTTCCAATCCTTCATAGCCATGTCCCCAGAAATATGTCTTGTCACATCTTCGTAACGCCTTTTTTAAAGCTCTAATGCCTATGTTTTTTTCAAACCAAGTTGGATTTGCCAAATATGCCTTTATAAACATAGAAGTACAAATAAATGTAGATTCCATATTCATGTATATATACACATCGTTAGGCAAACTTCCTTTTAGAAGACTAAATTAACCATCTGGACATTGAAGTCTAGCTATGTACTTAATAACATCCTTAAAATAACTGGACTTAACGTGTACTATAGAAATATCATTTAGAAATCTTCTAGTATCTTCTGCATTTTTAAAAGTCTTATAGTTATTCATATAAATAACCTCCTTATGTAATTATTTTTGCTTTTTATATAAAAGCAAGGTCATTATATATGAAAAAGGAACGCACTTTTTGGTGTGCGTTCCAAAATTTTAATAGTCTCTAAATGATAACGTATCTAAATTATCAATTCTTATTTTTTTCTCTTCTGTGGTTAAAATATAATATCCATTGTCATCCATCTTAATTGTACCAATATATTCTTTACTTCCATCTATGGTTATTCTTTGATTTTTTTCCATTCTTTTTATCCAATACATAAGATTGCCTTCTTCAGCTTTTCGCATCTCACTTTCAGGTATAAATCTTAAGACTTGGTTAGACATATCTTTTTTTTCCAATCCTAATCTTTCAAGTGCATAATCCGATAGTTGATATTGCATTCTTTCTAGCAATCCAATAGAAAGTTTAATCATTTTTTTCTCACCATCTGTACATTCTACTTTTGACAAGAAATCTGGTAAAAGTTTTAACAAAGTATTAACCTCTGTAAGATTTAATGCTAAAAATAACGGATGTACTGTATCCTCATAAATATATTTGTTTCCTCCTATGTACTTTATATTCGGAACTATCTCGGTTCCCAAGAATGAAATTCCATTTCCATCTTTTAATGCATCAACATCTGGTCTTACATCTACAATATCATATTTGTCACTTAATTCACTAATTTTAAATGCTCTCTGACTATCTCTTAGAATGTACAATTGCCTTTCAACATTTGTAATTTTCAAGTCCTTACTTCTTATGTTATTATCAATATTTAAATAATCACAAAATTTTTCATGTACTTTTTGCATGACAAAAGCTTTATGATCTACTATGTATTTTTCAACAGTATCTGCAATATCATATTCATTTTTTACAGAACTATATAGTCTGCAGAAAGCTTCATAATTTCTTTTTGGATTTGAAATTGTCATGTATTGACCTTTCTTATTCCAAAATTCTTTAAACATTTCTAAATAAGTCATAAAATCCTCCTTAAAAACCTTATTAGATAAAAATATTATTTGAAATACTCTTTTCCAACTTGCCACAAGTACCTATCAATATCTTTAACACTATACTCTTCAAGATTATAAAAATTTACAAACTTATTTACTATTTCCTTAAATGTTGAATAATTCTTCAAATCCTGTATTTTAAAATCTGCAAAATGATCTTTACATCTAAAATAATTTAGGACTTTTTCAACAAAGCTATCATAAATAGGATATGCTTCTGGATTGTGAAAACTACAATACTTTGTAGCAAAAGAATATAATCTCACCTTTTTACCATTAATTTCAATTTTTGAAATATCGTCTATTATTGAATCATCATTAGATGTTAGTTTTTTGTCTATATTCATTTCTAAAATATGCTTAGCAACTGGATAAGTTTTAAAAATATTGGTTCCATAAAAAACATTAAGCATTGTAACTTTGGTTAATATTTCATAGATATTGTTGTTTTTCGGATATTGTGTTTTAAAAAGAGCATTTAAACAAAAATCCTGTTTAACAAATTCTTCATTTTCATCCCAATTTTTTAAATATTTATCGACTTCTTCTTTACATGGTCTCGGAATACTAATATTTAATTTGTTAGCCATCATTTTCACCCCGATTGTTATTATACCAATCAATTGCAACGAGTTCAATGACGTGGAAAGCTTATAGTCGCAAACATTTAACTTACATCTTTAAGAAATTATTATAACGCCGCTAATTACTATGTAAATATTAGCATTCAAATCTCCTTTTCCTCACCTCTCACTCCTATCCGGCCATCCTATCATTCCACCACTACCACCGGAGCCGCCTTTGGGTGGCTTTCCGGTCACTTTGTGGTATATTGCAGATATAATGCTTATGGCAATCCAGCCAAAGAAAAGATATCTAAAGATATATGCTTCAGCAGTTAGTCCCATGGCCAAAAGCCAAAACACGCCTTCTCTAAAGTCTTCAAATGCAAAAAGAAGTAATATAAATACCCAAGATAAAATATATGGCAGTGCCTTCTTCATCAGCTTCACCTCACATATTTAATATGTTAGTTCATTAATTATTTTTTCTCTCACTGTTTCGCCATTAGGTAATTTCTTACTTTTATCTTCACCAAAATCTAGCAAGCTTATATCTATGTTATATGATGCTTTAGTATCTATTGTTTGTTTTGCAAAGCCTCTTAATAGATTGTCTAAAATATATTTTGCATATATTCTTTTCTTGCACATATATAATAGTAACTTTTGAACTGTTTCATCAGAAAGTTGATCTTCATGTTCTTTCATATATTTTCTAAATATATTTTGCAAAGATGAGCCAGGTGCAACATCATGAAGATATATTATTCCAAGTAAGAAAGTGTATATATCTACGTTATCTATCTTATCTCTAAACAAATCTTCTACTACATCTTCTGTAAGTGATGGTGGTTGCATCATACAGCAGTCGCTCATTTTTGCACTACGAGCTTTAGTACTTCTAAGTGCTATTGGTTCTTCACAGCACATTATACCCATATCCATATCACAGCATTTATCATATAGTTCTGCTCCACTTAGCATCACACTTTCAAATTCAGTCGGCTCAAATACTTTTTCTTCTCTTTCATTTACTGAAATAAATGATGTGTATTTTGAAGAAATATTATATTTGCAAGAAAGCTCTATTATCTTTTTCTTATACTCTTCAGCCATCTTTGAAGCATTTTTATTGTAGTAATCGTCTGCATAAGAACGCACTTGTTCTTCGTACAAGTCTATCTGTTTTTTAGCATATATTAGTCTTATATTTTCTTCACTTAATACAATATCTTCTTTAGGAATCTTCCAAGATAATTGTTCGTCACCTAACTTTCCTTTTAAGGTTATATCATCTTTTAAGTCTTCTAAAAGAACTATTGCTTGGAAAAACTCGTGATTAAACAATGCATTTTCTTCTTTTATTTCTCCCAAAATTTTAGAACTTCCCGCATCAATTTTTATATTGCTTACCATTGGAGTTTGTATTCTTGCAAACGTTCTAACTATTGCTTCTTCCATGTCTTCATCTGGATAAATAAACTCTGCTTTTCCGTTTCCTACTTTTGCCATTGCACGTATAAATGCTGTGTTTACACTTGTGTCTATTCCAATTGCAAATAGTCTGCTATTATATATATTCTTTGAAATGTAGTTTGTAATTTCACTTTCATTGCCCACTTCACCATCTGTTAAGATGATTACAATTTTATTATCTGCTTTTTTATTCAAAGCAAATTTTAGTGGATTTAAAATTTCTGTTCCACCATTTGCATCAAGTTCATCTATGTATTTCATTGCTTCTTCTTTGTTGGTTTTTGTGGCATTAATTGAAGTCTCCTTGTAGTATGTGTAGTTGCTATCAAATGGAACTATATTAAACTTGTCTTCTTCTCTAAGTTCTTTTAAACATCTTTTTAATGCTTCTTTTGTTTTATCTATTTTTTCACTACAACTCATTGAACCTGAAACATCCACCACAAAGATATATTCTTTTGCTCTATCGTCTACTTTGTTTATTTCTGGCATAAAGTTTAGTAGCACTACTTTGTTATTTGAATCTTTTAAGTAATCCCAGTAAGCATTTGAAACTAATTCATCTTTAAATCTCATATCTAGCACAAAGTCTTTGCTCATATCGTAATTCTTTGCAGTTATTTGTACAAAGCCTTCTTCATCTTCTGAGCATTCGATATCGTGATTAATTGCTTCAATTGACGTGTACTTTAAAGCCTTTTGTAGTCTAATGTTAAAGTCTACTGTGTAATCTACTTTACCATAGTTTAGGCCTGCTGTAATTGCAGATTTATACCTTTGATTTACCAATGTAGGAATTATTAGTCTAATGTTGTTATCTACTGCAGAAAGCATTTCTAAATAACTAATTGTAATTCTAACTTCTTCATTTGGAAGCACTTTACCCACCATCACATTAAAAACATTTGCTGTGTCTTGCTCTAATAGATATGCACTGTTTCCACTAGATAGATTTTCTACATATTCTTTTCTTGCTGCTTCTTTTTCTTTGCAAATTCCATGAATTACTTTTTCACCAACTTTTACTGTAAAGCCTGTAACTACTGCTGTTTCTGTAATTGGAAATGTGTAGTTTACTTCTAATGGCTTTGTTTTGTTGTTAATAAATGTTTGCTCGATTGTAAAGTTTCCAAACTTACCTATAATATTTCCAGATATATTTACTTTTTTAAGCGACAACTCATAAAAATCTGGTACTTCTTCATTTGTTTTAATAAAATACTTTGACATATTCATAACCTCCTAATTTCTAATGGTCATAGAATGCTTGGCCAGTGCTTTACTAAAACCACCTTTCATGATATGATTATACGCAGTTTATAGACCTATGTGGTCGCTTTAAAGGAGACAAATATGGAATTTGATTTATTGCCAAAACCAACTATTGTTAAAATCCCTGAAAAATTGCAACTGGAGTTAAAAAAGTTACAAGAAAAATTAGAGAAAAAGGCTAAAAAGCGTGAAGAGAGTGTATGTAGAGAGGCTATTTTTACAGATCGTATTAGGGCTACAAAAAAAGCTGAGCCAAAAGAATTTGCTAGAAAAGCAAGAAGCTCTGAGCCTTCTTTTTTTGCTGGCTCTATGGATAATTTTGAGTGTGCTGCTATTGAAGGTATTAAGCTTCCACCCAAAACTGAAAAGACTTTTAAAGATTTGCTTTTTGAAATGATTGATAGTAGAGGTTTAACTGATGTTGAGGTTTATAAAAAGGCTGGAGTAGATAGAAAAACTTTTTCAAAGATTAGAAGCAACGACAACTACCATCCTTCAAAAGGAACTGTGTTGCAACTATGTTTAAGTTTAGAGTTATCTATTAAAGATTCTTTGGCTTTGTTAAAATCTGCAGATTATTATTTAACAAAAAATTGCAATGAAAATGTAGTAATGCACTATTTGATAGAGAATAAAATATATAATGTTATAGAAGCAAATAATATTATGTATTCAACTTGTGGAAAGGAAATTAAAGAGTTATAAAAAAGACCTAGTTTAAAACTAGGTCTTTTTCTTCTTAAATTATTGTTTCTTTATTGGAACCACAGTTAAGCTGTACCCTAAAGCATACAAATATTTCATAAGTGTATCGACCTTGGGTGAATTGGTCTGAGCTTCAAGCCTAGCAATAGTTGGCTGAGGAATCCCTGTCATTTCACTTAACTCAACTTGTGTAATATTTTTGCGTTTTCTTCCTTTTATGCATGCTTCGATTAGCTCTTTTTCAAGTCTAATCATTTCTTTCTCTTCTTTTGTGAATTTTACATTTTTAAATAGTTCTTCCATGGTACCAAGATTTTTACTCATCACAATCACTCTCCTTCATTTTCTTTAGCACTCTTTCTGCTCTTTCTATTTCCACTTTAGGAGTTTTGTCTGTACGTTTTATAAAATGTGTAAGAAGTACAAAACTATTGTTGTACCACGCAACAAATAATATTCGATGTCTCAGTGGTCGCAACTCCCAAAGCTCCTTGCTTCCTATTATTGGTCTCATATATGGAAATCCTAAAGATTTACCATATTTTTCTAACATTTCTATATATGCTTTAATCTTTGCAAGTTGTACTCTTGCATCCTTGCCATTTTGGTTATTAAGCGACTCTATTAACTCTTCAATCTCTGAATAACCATTATCATCACGATAATACTTAACTTCATACATCTTTTACCTCTTTCTATTATAACAAAAATGTTATAATTTGTCTATAACATTTTTGTTATAAAAATATAAATTTGTTTGATGGAAAATCTTTAAGAAATAATTTAGAATTTAAAAATTAAATAATGAATAATAATTATAGATAAAATC
Organism: uncultured Clostridia bacterium; assembly: GCA_947164995.1. Classification (GTDB taxonomy): domain Bacteria; phylum Bacillota; class Clostridia; order TANB77; family UBA1234; genus RGIG6105. The sequence continues at coordinate 37,020 of CAMUYU010000002.1, read as the reverse complement.
TTTTTGAATCAAACTTAATTAATTGTATATACTATATTTCAAAATTTGGCAATAGAAATCGGACAAGAAATGACGTAGGTTTCGTCAATTAGGGACAGCCCTTTTTGACGTTACATAAGACTACTAGTATTTGACTTTTTCCATTTGAGGCAAAACAAAAAGGTATTACGCTACTTACGTAATACCTTCTTTGTTAAAGTTTTATGTTACGTCAAAAAGGGTTGTCCCAAATTGATAAAAAGACACTTTATATGTTCTACCTCCCATAATTGTGATAAAATACCATTCGAAGGAGCTGTTAATATGAAAAAAATATTTTTTGCAACAACTACGCTAGCCATTGCACTATTAATGGTTGGATGTAGCAACACTAACGAAGAAATTAAAAATATACCAAAACCATCCGACAATTCTGAAGTCGCAATAGTTGAGCCTTCAACTGTAGAAACACAATTAACAGATGAGACGGCTTATGAAGCAATTCAAAACTATTGTAATGAAAAATATGGTTATACACCTGCTAGTTCTTCAATGTATTTAGTAAAAGAAGATGAGACTGACAATGAGTATCAAATTAAATTTCGTAGCTATACAGGAGCATTTGTTTATTTTTATGTTGAGAAAGAAACTGGCGTTACAAGAATGGTTGAAAAAGTTCCAGATCTTGACATTGAAGAAGAAGCAGGAACTATTAATGTATTTGATTATTTAAATAAATAAAAATATGGCCGCATCATTAAAGTACGCTAAAAATACTTAGATGATGTGGCTTTTTTGGCTAATTTTTCAAAGGTTTGTTAAAAAGGATAGTCCATAAATATGTCATAATTAGTTACAATTGTTGGACTTTTAAAGGACGTCCCAAAAGTCTATTATTTAAAAGTTGTATGATACCTCAAATTTACCGTATTGTACACCTGCATAAAAAATAGACGTTAGGTTATAACGTCTATTAGTAATATTAAAAATTATAAAAAATAATTGCGAGTCGAACGCAAACTTGCTCAATCAAGCTGTGCTACCGTTACACTATTATTTATTTGTTCTATTGTACCATATATTTAGCACTCTTTCAACCATACGTCGCTCTTTTGCTTGTAGTTGTACGATACCTCAAATTTACCATATTGTACACCTTAGTGGTCAACCAAGCACTATATTTATAATCATCTGTTTCGCCAAAAGTATCTTCTGCTTTTTTCATGGCTTCTGCTATTCTTGTAGGAGTTTCTTCACCAGTTTCTTCATTTCCTTGTCCGTTAGGTTCTGTGGCAATACTTTGAGATGTAGGTACACTTTTTCCATTTGCTCTCGTTTTTTCAAGGCTTGCAATATTTCCACTCGTGTTTTCCCCGACACTCCCTTTTCCGCCATCTTGTTGAACAGGTCTATTACTAGAAAGTCCATTAATTAGTTCCCCCTCTTCAGAGGAAATTATATTACTGTTTGTTGTGTTAGTCAACGGTGGTAGCGTTGTGCTTGGTGTGTATGTGTTAGGTGGTGGAACAACCGTAGCTTCCTGTGTTGGTCTTGCAACATTTGTTGGGGTGTTATTGACAGGAACAACGTTTGATGTCGTTTGTTGTTGGGGTTGCGTGTTTGTTCTAACTATTGTATTCAACACTTCTTTCGGCAACAACCCATTCCGTTGTACGATACTTCAAATTTACCGTATTGTACACCTCAATGGTTCTTGAATAAGCTATATTATCTAAGCTATTTTTGCTACTATTTCTCTCACTTCGTCCTTCGTCGGCACGTCCTCGTTTCCCTCGTACCTGTTCTTTAGTGCCTGTAGCACCTTGAACTCCGACTTTGTTATTGATATTGCCATTATCAAGTCTGTTGCCTCCGTTTCGGTCATTCCTAATTCTTGAAATAAGTGTATTAACGAGTTCAAGACTTTCTCTTTCTTTAATGCCATATTGATTTCTCACCGCCTTCGGTTGTACGATACCTCAAATTTACCGTATTGTACACCTATCCTTTATCTTCTTCATCTTTATACTCTTTTTCAAATCTTTCTCTAACATCATTGAATACGCTATCTTGTAACAAATTCAAAACATTAGTATAAGATTCTCTATACATTTCTTCACCATTAGCTAAGCTTTCTTCATAGCCCTCTTTTGCAATATTTAAGCAAACATATGCAAAATAAATATCTGTATTTAACAAACCTTCTGGCATTGTCTCTCTTCCAATTGCAAAGAATAAGCTTGGATAAAGCCTTGTTCTATCATTATAATAAACATCGCCCCAATCATCTTGAAACTCTTGCAAGCCTTTTAAATAATAATATATTGCTAATTCAGGATCTTTCTTACCCCATTTATCTCTGCTGTATATATCACCTAATTTATATATTGCATCTAAGTCTCCCTTGTTAGCTGCAAGTTTAAAATACTGAATTGCAAAATCTACATTTATAGGAATACTTCTTCCATATAAATAGCAATAACCTAAATTACTCGTTGCATGAGTGTCACCCATTGCAGAAGCTAATCTATAATATTCAACCGCTTCTTCATATTTTCCTTCATTATAAAACTTTGCACCCTTATTATTGATATAATCCTTATCATTTGTGTTTATTGCATTAATGTCTGCATTAGTTAAATTAATTTCCATTTTCTTTTCCTCCTTAAAATTTTAAATTTTCAAACTCTTCAACTACTTCTTTTAAATCTTCTCCTAAATAACTAATTGTTTTTTCTTTTAATTCTTGTGTCATTCCGTAACAAGCTTCTGCCATGCTTCCAGTAATTGCTGCAACTGTATCGGAGTCACCACCAATTGAAATTGCATTTTTGATTGCATCTTCAAAATCTGTTGATTCTATAAAAGCTTCTATTGCTTGTGGTACAGAGCCTTGACAAGTTACATCATATCTATACGTTGCTCTTATTTCATCTAGAGTAAAATCAATATCATAGTAATTATCTTTTATGTATTTCAAAACTTCTTCTTTGCTTTTTCCATTTCTCAAAAGCCATATTGCACCTGCAATTGATTTTGCTCCCTTAATTCCTTCTGGATGATTGTGTGTTACTTCTGCAGATACTTCTGCTAAATTTTCCGCTTCTTCAAGTGATTCTGCAATCCATCCTACAGGCGAAACTCTCATTGCAGATCCATTTCCATAGCTATTGTATGGTTGAGGGTTAGTGCTTCCTAACCATAAATAAAACTTCCCACCATAGCCAGAATTTGGATATCTAAGCCCAAACAATTTCATATATTTAACACAATTATTTTTAAAATTATATATATCTTTATCTTTTAAATATTCAACACATGCCTTTGCGATTGCAACTGTCATTACACTATCATCTGTAAATTCACAGTTTCCTTCAAATAATTTAAAATCTTTTGTCTTTATGTTGTGCCATTCATATATTGAACCCACAACGTCTCCGCATATTGCTCCTAACATTTTCAACAACTCCTTATTTTATTAATACTATTAGTGATTTACGAAACCACTTTAATTTTACCATCCTTAATTTCTATAAGTTCAACTCCATAAATACATTGAACCAAAGTCCCATTATTTAAAAACTTTTGCTTATTTTTATGTAGGTGTCCATGTATATTTATAGGAATTTTATTTTTATACAAATACTTAGTAATTCCCTTTAAACCATTGTGAAAAGGGTCATCATTATAATCATAAAAAGGTCCTGAATGAGATAATAAAACATCAACTTTTTCCATATTATCCATAAATTTAATGCTATCAGAATGAGAAAAACATGGATAATCGTATTTGCCATAACATCTTATTGCCCCTTGTATGCCACCAATTTTAATTCCATTAACATCAACCGTTTTTCCGTTAATATCTTGTATATCATACTTCTTCAAAAAGTCAAAATCATCATGGTTTCCTAAAATTCCAATTATCTTTTCTTTTGGAATATACTCTAAAACAGTCTCAATATCTCCATTAGATATGTCTCCTAAAACACAACACAAATCATAATCTTTTGCATTTAAAAGTTTTTCTTGCCATTTATGATTGTATGCTAAATATTCATGTGTATCTGAAACTACCAACAATTTGATACTTTTTGAAACTGAATCACAATTGCCATATTTCTTATATAGTTTTTCTTCATGAACCTTAGTTAAATTACTATTAATTCTACTTTTGAATAAACTTTCAAACATTATTTTTATTCTCCATACATTTCTTCATGTTCTTGTATTGCCTTTTAATCAATTTTCTTTATTTCTCCATCCTTGATTTCTAACAATTCAACCTCATATACTCCCTTTACTTGTGTGCCATTTTTTAGAGTAGTCAAATCACTTGTATGAAGATGCCCATGTATATTTATAGGAACTTGTTTATCATATAAAAATTTTGTAATTCCTTTGAGTCCATCATGAGCATCACAAAAATCAGGAATAAAAGGATTATCTTGATTATATGAAATCGTAAACGGCTTATCATGCGATAGCAGTATGTCAACATATGGCATTTTTTCAGTAAAATTTATGCTTTCTTCTTGCGTAAATGATGGAAAAGCTAAATCCTTATACCTACTACTTCCTTGAATTCCACCAATTCTTATTCCATTTACTTCTACAACTTTACCATTTAAATCTTTTAAGTCATATGTCTTAAGTAGATCAAAACTATCATGGTTACCAAGTAAAGCAACAATTTTGTCTTTAGGAATATACTCTAGTATCACTTCATAATCATAATAATGAATGTCTCCTAAAATACAACACAAATCAAACTCTTTATCTATAATATCATATTTCAAAGTCTTGCTTAATGCCAAGTCTCCATGTGTATCTGATATTACTAGAAGTCTTATAGGCTTACTTATTTTTCTGGCTTTAGCATTATAGGAAATGCTTTTTTCGTAATCATAGTACTTTTTATTTTGTTTAAACAACTTATCAAATATCATTCTACTTATCCTCTAAAAAATATTTTTCCGGAAGTTCTATGAATTCTTTTAACATGCCAACAAACTGGTGATCCGCTCCTTCAACTATAAAAAATTTTGCATTAGGGCAATTATTCTTTAATCTATTGATATCAAATCCACAATCATCTAAACTTCCATATACAAAAACTATTTTTTCACCTTTAAAACTATTAATATCTTTTATTGATTTTTCATAGTCAAAAATAGGAGTGTTTACTATAAGCATTCGTTTTATTTTATCATTATTGATACCACATAATAATCCAAGATTTCCTCCATTTGAAAAACCGACATAATATATTTGATATTCTTCAAAGCCTCTCTTATTACAATAACTAGTTATTAAAATATCACTATCTTCTAAAGTGGCAGGAAATACAGATGGATTAGAAGCACATATTACTGTATAGCCATACTTACGGTTTATTCTTTTTGCCATTTTGTAATACTTCTTTTTATATCCGTATAAAGAACCTCCAATTCCAGCTTTTATATGTACAATGGTATTATTTCCTTTAACTATTCCAAACTGAATTCTTTTATTAATAGTACCATTTATTACCTTATCAAAATGGTTAAACAACATTATCACCATCTTTACAAATTATTAGTGCCAATTAGGGACAACCCTTTTTGACGTTACATAAGATTACTAGTTTTATTTTTCCAATATCTCCTTTGCTTTCCAATAATCTTGCATTGTAAAGCCTATTGTTGGATTGCACTCAACCAAAAACTTATTATACTCATCCATATCGTTTCTATCATCAAGAATGACTATATGTTCTATTGGCTCCTTAAAATGTTCTATGAAGTGATTAATTGCAAACCCTCTAGATTGGAAATTAAACTCTTCTGTTTTTCCGAGAATTTCAACCCTAGAATCTAATCCGCCATTATACAAACATTCTTTATAATTATCCTCATATCTCCATGAACTTGTTACAACAATCTTACTATTAGTTTCCAAACATAATTTAGAAAGCCATCTGCATGCTTGATAATTGCTAACCATATTATCTTTTGGTGTACACTCTCGTGGATTTTCTTCGTTTGAAAAAAATTGCATTGTATTTACAACACCATCATAATCTAAAAAAACTAAATTCATTTACTTATCCTCAATTATCATATTTTTATTAAATACCGTACTCGATTTCATAATCATAAGACCAGCCTTCGTCATAGAATAAATCAATTTCAACAATTTGATCCTTAAGTTTTTTAGGTAAAGTACTTATTGAATCAAGTCTACCGTGTCCAGCCATAACAATTTGAATGTCATTTCTAGTTAGCCTTTCCATAAACTCAACAATCAACCTCGTCATTTCTTCGCTTTCAATAAAACGTTCCTTGCCAGCTTGACCATAAAATCCAGAATCATAAAATCCATCTAAATATATTACATCATATTTAAAATATCTATTTAAATCATTTTCTCTTGCAATATCAAATGCAAGATTATGAAGATATGTGTTTCCAATTTTCTTTTTCTTATCTAATCCTAATAAATACAAACAATACTGAATTCTTGAATATGTTCCTTGAGGGCTATAGAAATAAATCATCATTTGATTGTTAATATCAATTTCTTTCATCTTACAATTTCAACCTTCCCATCTTTTATTTCCGACAAATCAACCTCATCTAAACTAAAAAAGAAAACTATCATTACCAATAGTTTTCTTTTGTGATATATGAATACAGCAAAATAGAAACTATCCAGCAGCAGCATCATTATCAATATATAATAATATACAAACTTTTTCAAGTTGCTTGGACACACAATGCACATTATTTGTATTCGTTATAAGCTTTTTCAGCTATTTCTTTCAATTCTTTCCTTAATTCAGTAGGTGTAACTACTGTCACCATATCCATGTTTCTCATTACCCAAAACTTAAAGCCCATTATATTGGCATCTACTGTCATTTTAAAGCTATCTTCATCGACTTTTTTTATCTTTATGTCTTTTCCAAATCTTTCTATTACTTCATCCAATAAAATGTTATTGCAAATTACTGTTATTTTTGTAGTTTTTCCACCAAACATTTCAACCGCAGATAACGCAAAATCTCGCACTTCTTTTTTTGTTTTACGAGTAACGCTACTCTTTTTAATTACTTTTACGTTTTTCATTTTGTCTATTCTATAATGAGAAAGCTCTTCTTTATCATCCTTTAAGCATATTAGATAAAACTCTTGTTTGTTATATACGATGGCATAAGGCGAAACTGTTGGAGAACTTGAAATTTGCTTTTCTAATTTATCATTTAATCTATATTTCCAATATTCAAAAGAGATTTTATTATTATTTAAAATTGCTTCAGAGATATCTTCCAAATTTTTTATTACTTCTTTATTTTGTGTTTTGTTATCTGGAACAAGAATTTGATAATCTTTTAATTTTTCGTTTTCATACACATTTTGCAAGTTTTTGCACTTTCCTATAATCCCTTTTGCAACACTAGGTGCAATGAAATTACTATAATTAAAAGTGTCTATTATTGCTCTTATTTCGCCAGCTTCGAAGTCTGTTTCAGGATCTCTTGTGATGTAGTACCCTCTTTTGTTTTCGTCTCTCGTGCTGATATCATAGTTTAATTTGTATTTTAAAAGGGTGATGTTTCTTCTAATTGTTCTAGAATCTATGTCTACATCAAATATTTCTTTTATCTTTCTTTGAATCTCCGCAACACTAATTGCATGGTCTTCATCAGTGTACTTTTTTAAAACGTGTAAAATATATAAGCAATTACCATTCTTTTCAAATAAATCCATTTGAAAGTCCTCCTCATCCATCCTCTAATCATACACTCCAACTAGCGTATCAAAATGCCCTGTTCCTGCAGGTATTTGAATATCCACTACAAAAAATGGGTCTCCTTCTCCAACTATTGTAAAATCAACATCTTCAGACTCGAACTTATCTGCAAAAGATTTTTTAGATAAATCTACATATGTTTTAATTTCTTCTTCATCAAAACTTTTCATTTCTTCACGAACCATTTTTTCAATATTTGTTTCAATTGAAAATTGTACTACTGGCTTGCTAAGGCCAATGAAGTTACAGAAAAAGTCTAAGTCCATTTTACTTCCATCTACTAAGTCAAAACTATATGCGCAATACACCGGATGAACTACATCTGTTGCACCTAGCCCATAAGTAAATAACACAAATAATCCATTTTCATATTCATATGTTGTATACTCGCATGTATCTACGTAAGAAAAGCCATCTTCAACACCTTCGTTGTAGTGTGCAACTATTTTGTTGAATGCTTCTTTAATCTCTGCATTTACTTTACGAGCATAATCTGAATCTATATTTATGTAAGGAACTACTATATCTTCTGCAGAATATGTTTGCTCCCAAACTTCATAGCTTGGCGCTTTTACATCTTTTGTATATTCTGCATCATAAACCCACTCTTTCGTGTCATCAATTTTTCCAACTACTGGCACTTTATAAAAGCGATAATCTTTTACAAAACCAAGAAATGTCATTTCTTTTTCGCCACTATCAAATACCCAGTTTCCATCTACAAATGTGCTTGTCTTAACTGTATATGGTGGTGGAGTTTCAGCAACTATAATTGTAGTTTCATCAAGCATTTTTAAATGAACATCTACATCTAATTGTTGTGGCTTTTCCGAATATTCTGCATCAAGCATATTAAAATTAATAGTTATGCTGTCGCCACTTATTTCATATGGACCTCTTAAAACATTACCGAATCCATCAGTGTAGTATGCCTTACCTTCCCAAAAATTTATTTTACAATCCATATAACCTTCATTATCTACTTGTGGATCAATTACAAATTGCTTTTCTTCTATATATTCATTTTTAATTTCAAATTTTTTATTTGTATTTTGAACGGTTGTTGTTGGTTGTGGATTATTAACCACTTCAACATTATCGTTGTTTTCTTCTTTCTTTTGTTCACACCCAACCAACAAAATCGCTACTATTAATAATACTAATAATTTCTTCATATTTTTCCCCCATTCTTTCAAAAACATTCTATCAAATCGGTCAAACCGGGACAACCTTTTTTGCCCGATTTATCTAAGGATTGGAACGTGTTCAAATTCGCGTTTTTCGTAGCGGAGCACTTTGTACTCCATATGGCGAACACAGTTCGCCGATACAAAAAAATTGAACGATAGCCTAAATTTGACGTATCGTTCAACCCTTCTATTTTAAAAATTTACTATAAAATATCTTTCCATTTGTATTGGTAGAAGCATCAATTAGCTTTTGTATATCGGAATTTGACATATTTTTTAATGCCTGTTCTTTAGCTTCTTTGGTAGGATATTTCTTTTGAAATTCATCTATAATATTACTCATAATAATTTTCCTTCCGTTTTTGCAAAATATGTTTTTAATCAAAAGATTAAACATTATGGTTTAGTCCTTTGTTGAGCTATTAACTATTAATATCTACAAACTTAACCTCAACTGCAGGAATTGTTTTTGATGCTCCTAGCACTGTTGTGTAAGTATGTGTTTTGTTGGATACACCATAAATGGTAATTTTATCATTTTCTAGAATTCTTGGTTCGTTTGGGTCACGGTAAGTATATGTGCACCAAACGGTGTTGTTATCCCATACCTCAGTTCCTATATTCAAAAGAATAATTACATATCTTCCGCTTTCTTGAACTTGTGACACCTTTCCTGTTAATTCCAATTTAACTCCATAATATTCATTAGGTGTTCTTGCAAGTTCCTCATAAGTGTGTTGTTCACATTGAGTAATGAATTCTTCTTTTGATATCTCAGGTTCAACATATGATTGGCCAACAGTCGATTTCTCTGGCCTATAATCTTCAACACCAGTAATTAATACAAGAAAAATTAATGCAAGAAAAATACCACCTAAAGTAGCAAGTACCATTAAACAACCACTAGCTCTTCTTTGTTTTGCTTTACAATGTGGACAAATTGAAGCTTTGGGTTGAATATTAGCACCACATTTCCAACAGTAAATCCACTCTGATTGTGGTTGGTTAATTAGTGTTGGAGAACCAAACCCCATAAAATCACTTCCTTATTTAAAAATCTATTTACCCTATTTTTTCAAACTTTCTAAATAATCCTTTTTTCTTATTTCATCCGCTTCTTCTTTTGTAATCTTACCTTCCTCGATTTGCTCTGCTAATTCATTTTCTCTGTCCCAAAATTTATTGATTTTTTCTTTTGATTCAGTTGAATAGCAATCAACCAAATGCTCAAATACGCCCAATGATTCATAGTAAGACTTTGGCTGATACTCATCTTTATTATTGTTTATTTGAACAGAATAAATAATACACTCATTATTTTCAATCCTATAAAATCCCTTAAATATCTGTATTCCAGTCCAACTTCTAATCCAGTTAATTGAGTCTTCATCACAATACATAAACCAATGATCTTCCATAGCTTCTGGAAGATGGCCTTGTTTTAATTTGTTAAACTCTTCCATAGATAGTTTTTTATTAAATTCAAAAGTTTCATATGTTTTAAATGGCAAATGTTTCCAACTATTTTTTGTTACTTTACTCATATCTTCACATCCTCTAATGGATTATATCTTATCTTTATCAATTTATGTTTCAAAAAAATACTCCATTAATTGTCTGATAAAATCTTAATCAAACGAATATTTTTATAAACCTTTTCTCTACCAATTTTTTCAGATTTTAGTAATCCCACTTCTTCTAATTGATTTAAATATGAAGTTGCAGTAAGTCTAGTAACAGAGCAAGCTTTTTCTATATATGAAATCTTTGTATATACTTCATAAAACAAACTATCTAACAATTCTTTTGAATAAATTTTTGGAAGTTTAGATTTAAAATCTTCTTTATATGATTTAATCTCATTTTGTATTTTTTCAATTAATTTAATTGTATCCTTAGAAGTAATCTCAACTCCTTTTAGTATATACAAAACCCATTCTTCAAAGTCATTATTTTCTCTTATATTTTGAAGCAATCTATAATATTCCTGCTTTGTTTCGTTAATGTATTTACTCAAGTATAGAATTGGACTATTCAAAAGATTATTTAATACTAAGTACAATACATTTAGTATTCTTCCCGTTCTTCCATTACCATCATAAAAAGGATGAATACTCTCAAATTGATAATGTATCATTGCCATCTTTATTAATGGATCTACTCCATCTTTAAAATCATTAATATAATCTTCTAAATTTTTTAAATAGTCACGAATCTCTTTTTCATTTTGTGGTGGAGTATAGATTGTCTCTCCAGTAATAGAATTTTTAAGTTCAGTTCCTGGTATTTTTCTTATTCCTGCTTTGTTATGTTCTATAACTTCTTGAATGTTGACAATAGTTTTAGTACTAATATAACCATCTTTTTTTATTTGCTCATATCCAGTCCAAATAGCTGTCCTATAATCAACTACTTCTTTTGCGTTTTCTTCCTTATAGCCACTTCCAGTTAGAACTTTATAAATACTATCATGCGTAGTTACGATATTTTCTATAGCACTACTATCCTTTGCTTCATTAATTGTTATAGCATTAATTAATATATGCATATTTGGTATTGTATTTGCATATCCTTTAAGCTCTGCTAATGCTCGTGAAGAAGCTGTCAATTGTTCTAATATCTTGTTAGTTTTTAAATTTACATGTTGGTATGGTAATAGTTCCAATTTCATACTATTCACCTCCTTATATGTATAAAATACCACATTTTTTATACATATTCAAGAAAAATGTATAAAAAAACGCAAAAATTATGCATAATTTCAAAAAATATATAATAAATATATACTTTAAAGCAATATTTATATCATACGACTTTCCATTCTACCCACTTCTTATACTCATCCAATTGCTCTTTTGTATGAAAATAATGTTCTCCATTTTCTACAATAGATAAATCGCAATTAAACTTATCTACAAAGTCTTGTATGATGCTTTGCTCTTGCATATTATCTTTATCTCCATATAGTATTGCTGTTGGCTTATCCCACTTTTCAATTGGATTTTCTTTTACATATTCGTAGTAGTCCCAATATAGTGTTGCTCCAAAATCTGTTTCTATTTCTTGCTTTTCTTTTAGCTCATCTTCTGTTACATTGCTCCACTTCATCATATTATCTATTATAACTTTCATATTTACTACAGGAGACAAAAACAAACACTTTTTGATATCTTCTTCCTTATATGCAAGTAAGCTAAAATATGCGCCCATACTACAAGCCCACAAATTTATTTCTTTAAAATTTACTTTTACAAATTCCATAACTTCTTTTAAATCTTTTACACAATTTTGCACATTGCATAGATACTCTTTATTATCTTTTCTTTCACCATGTTCTGGCAAATCAAAACTAAGTACTTGATATCCTTTATTAGTCGCTATTTCGGCCAATATTTCTATTACCTCATCTTCTTTATTTGACATGTTTCCATGAACTGCCACAAAGATTTTATTACTTTTTTCACCCCACAATATTGCCGGGATTTCATTAATAGTTATTCTTTCTTTTTCCACAAATTTTTCCTTTCTTAAACAAATGGGGACAAACTTCTTATTGGAAGAAAATAGCTTTTACTTATCATTTGTCACATTTCCATCTCCACTAATTGGTATCATTTCACCTAAATACTTTGATTGTGGTTTAAAAATGCACTTTACATACTCTTTATTTCTTGCTAAGTACTCTCTAACATCTCTTGATAATTGTCCTGCGTATTCTCTTGGATTGGCGCTTACACCATATGCTTCTATTCCAAGTTGATTTGCAATATATAAAGCCCTATATAAGTGATATTTTTGTGTAACTATTATCATTTTTTTCACACCAAAAATATACTTTGCTCTATATATGCTATCGTATGTCGAAAAGCCTGCATGATCCATAAATAAGTCTTCTGATGGAATACCTTTATTTATAGTATAATCTTTCATTACATTAACTTCATCATATTCTTTTCTTCCATGGTCGCCCGTTAAAATAATCTTGTTTGCAACATCATTATTATATAGATTTATACCTTCAAGTAATCTATCTTCTAGCATTGGACTAGGCTTATTTCCCCATACTCCAGCACCTAAAACAACTATACAATCAGCATCGAAATTTTTTAAAAATTCCTTATCATCTGTTATTTGCTTTCTGGTAGATAGTATTACTTCCAAATCTATTATGATTGAAAAAATAATTCCAAGAGAGATAAGGCCCCAGATTGCTAAAAGAATTCTTCTTATTATTGATTTATTTTTCATATCATCACATCCGCATATATTATACCATTAATCATCAATTTATACTTTCTTTTGACAAATTCACATAAATATGTTATAATAAACAAGATATTTGAAAAACGGTGATTAAGGAAAAGTACCCTAGCAACACTATTTAGAGAGTGAGTATCGAAAACGGCTGAAAGTACTCATATATGAGCTTGGTGAAAGAACACCTTATGAGTTTGCTTATGCAAAGTAAGCTCGCTTGCGATGGCGTTAACATAGAAAGGATATTGTTAGATATCAAATTTGGGTGGTACCACGATTATAAGATTATTCGTCCCTTGCATGTTTCATGCGAGGGATTTTTTGTTTTTATAGCAGCATTTCGCTACTTAAAATCAAGTTATAATTAATCACAATATAACTCGTCCCATATATGAATAGCTTTCATATATGGGGCGTTTTTATATACAAAAATTTAAAATAGAAAGGAATGATGAAGATGAGTTTGTACAGAACTTTAATGTGTGGGGCGATGAGAAGAAATCACATTGGCGAATCACATAAGCTTGCTGGCTGGGTTGAAACTATAAGAGACCACGGCGGTGTTTTGTTTGTTGACTTACGAGATGAAACTGGTGTTTCTCAAATCGTAGTACATGACGACAAAATGCTAAAAGATGTTCACAAAGAGACTGTAGTTTCTTTTGAAGGCAAAATAATTTTAAGAGATGAGGAGACTTACAACAACAAAATACCAACTGGCGAAGTTGAGTTGTTAGCTGAAAAAATTGAAGTTCTTGGCACATCAAAATCTGAGCTTCCTTTTGAAATATCTAAATCTCTTGAAACAGCAGAAGATTTAAGATTAAAGTATAGATTCTTAGATTTAAGAAACAAAGCTGTTCACGACAACATTATTTTTCGTTCAAAAGTTGTTAGCTTTTTAAGAAGTAAGATGGAAGGTTTAGGATTTACTGAAATTACTACTCCTATTTTAACTTGCAGTTCTCCAGAAGGAGCAAGAGATTATTTAGTTCCATCTAGAAAACACAAAGGAAAGTTTTATGCACTTCCACAAGCGCCACAGCAATTTAAACAATTATTAATGACTTCAGGCTTTGACAGGTATTTTCAAATTGCACCTTGCTTTAGAGACGAAGATGCCAGAGCAGATAGAAGCCCTGGAGAGTTTTATCAACTAGATTTTGAAATGGCTTTTGCAGACCAAGAAGATGTCTTTAAAGTTGCTGAAGAAGTACTTTATGAAACATTTAAAAAGTTTTCAGACAAAGAGGTTTCAAAGCCTCCATTTGTAAGAATACCTTTTAAAGAATCAATGCTAAAATATGGCACAGATAAACCAGATTTAAGGAACCCTCTTACTATAATTGATTTAACTTCATTTTTTAAAGAAGTAGATTTTAAAGCGTTTAAGTCTAAACCTGTAAGAGGAATTATTGCACCTCATGCTACAAAAATGCCAAAATCTTTCTTTGAGAAAATGTTAGAATTTGCTTTAAGTATTGGCATGAAAGGCTTGGGATATATTGAAGTTTATAGTAAAGAATCTCTTTCTAAAAAGCATGAGGCTTCTGGAATTGAAGAAACTGAAGAAGAAAGAAGTTCTGAAATAATTGTTGATGAGGATACAATTTTTAAAGGTCCTATTGCAAAATATTTAACAGAAGCTCAAAGAATTAAGCTAAAAGAAGACTATGAATTAAAAGATGAAGATGTGTTATTTTTCATCTCTGATGCATTTGAAAAAGTTGCAAGTAAATTTGCAGGGCAAATTCGTACAGAGCTTGGATTGAAGCTAGATTTAGTAGACACTAGTCGTTTTGAATTTTGTTTTATTACAGATTTTCCAATGTACGAAATGGATCCTGTAACTGGAAAAATTGATTTTATGCACAACCCATTTTCTATGCCACAAGGAGGCTTAGAGAGCTTAAAAACTTTGCCACCACTTGAGATTTTAGCATACCAATATGACATTGTTTGTGATGGAGTTGAGCTTTCTTCTGGTGCTGTTAGAAACCACAGACCAGATATTATGGTCGAAGCATTTAAGATTGCAGGCCATGATGAAGAAGTTGTAAAAGAAAAGTTTGGAGCTTTGTATAAAGCATTTCAATATGGTGCTCCTCCTCATGCAGGCATGGCACCAGGAGTAGATAGAATGATAATGCTTCTAAAAGACTTAACAACTATTCGTGATGTTATTGCTTTTCCAATGACTTCAAACGCAGAAGATTTGATGTGCGGTGCACCAAGTGCTGTCACTGAAGAACAATTAAGAGAAGTACATATTAAGTTAAGAAGCTAATAAAAAAGGTGTCTAATTTCTTAGACACCTTTTAATTTTATTTCCAGATTTCTATTCCATTTTCAAATTCATATTCATGACCAATTGTCGCTTCAACAATTCCATAATATGCCCAGTGTTCATCAATATCTGTAAATACATTTAATGATGAATGTTTGTTAATATTATCTACGTCTCCTGCTCTTCCAAGCATTCTATTGATAATAGTAACCGCTTCTGCTCTGGTGATTGAATTATTTGGTTTAAATGAACCATCTTCATAACCTGAAATCCAACCCATATATCTTGCATAGTTAATTGTATCATATGCCCAGTGGTCTTCTGGTACATCATAGAAGTTTGTATCCATTGCCACTTTTTGAACTTTTTCAAATCTTGAAATCATTGTTGCAAATTCTGCTCTTGTAATCTTGTTTTCTGGCTTAAATGTGCCATCTTCATAACCTTTTACAATTCCAAGTTCGTTCATTATTAGGATATATTCTTTTGCCCAATGGTCGTCAATATCTGTAAATGGATTTTCTGCTGTAACATCTACATTCTTATTCTTTAATAATCTTGTAAATATTGTTACAACTTCTGCTCTTGTCATGCTTCTATCTGGTTTAAATGTTGAATCTTCATAACCTGTGATGTAGCTATTATGATTTATCTTATCTAGTAATGAGTCATCTTCTACAACATCTCCACTTGGTGTTGGAGTAACAGTAGTTTGTTTATTACCGCCTCCGCCACCAGACATTCCAGTTTTTTGTTTTAATATTGTGTAAGTTCCAGTTGCTGTTCCTACAAAATTATCTGATTTTGCATTTACTGTAACTGTGTAAGTGCCTGGATTTGTAGATTTTTCTGGATATGTAGTTTCATAATCCGATTCATTAAGTTTAATTGAAAGTCCATCACCTGTCTCAACAGTAACTATAACTGGAGGGTTAATTTTCTTTCCTGTATATACAGATGCATTTGGTTTTGCAACTACTTCTGCATTTTCAATACTTAATGGATTAATAGTAAATTCTTGTGAAACTGTTCCAGAGTAATCTCCTTTTAGTGTAATTGTAGCTGTTGCTGTACCTGCATTTTTATTATTTGAATATGTTACAATGTAATCTTTACCTTCTTCTAATAATCTTCCTGCACGTAATACAACAGGAGTTGGTCTCTTTTCAGTTCCATCATATATATATGTAGAATCTGAAATGTTGTTACCATTACTATCTTGTAATACTATAGAAGTTTCTTCATCTTGACCAACTACTATTGAGAAGTATACTGTCTTGCTACCTTTATAATTACTACTATCTTTCATTGTAATTGTAACACTTGCTGTACCTTCTCCAATGTTTGTATTGTTATTGTATGATAATTCATAATCGCTTGATGGAATTACATCATTGCCATCTTTTACTGTTACTGCTGGTTCTTTAGCACTTCCATCAAATATTTGATCTGCGATACTTGCAACATTTAAATCATCTATTGATTTTTTAGTAATTGCAAATACTGCATCAGATACTACATCGTCATACTTACCTAATCCTTCAATCTTTACATAGTACTTACCGCTATTTGCAGGAGCTTTTCCTGATGCTGTAGCACCATCTTGTGTAGATGTAGGTGTTGTAAATGAAGAATCTTTGTAGTAAGTAATCTTATAATCTGTACCTTCTTCTAGTACATTTCCTTTTGCATCTTTAACAACTAATTCAATTTCTTGTGGTTCTTTATTGTATTCTTTAGAATTTTCTTTTACAGAAATATTAAGCGAATTAATATTTTGTTCTGAAATCTTAAAGTCTAACTCTATTTCACCATCATAGTTACCTTTTAATGTTATTACTGCTTTGTACTCTCCTATTTCAATGATATTTGCTTTTGCTATACTATCTCCACTTGCTGTTTCATAAGCTATATCATAGTCTGTGCCAGCTACTAACATTATTGTACTATTTGATGTTAAGAATTTAACAATTTCAACAGGTACTTGGTTTAATTCATTATATACAAATTCTGTTTGAGAAAGTGTAGCATCAATATCTCCATCTTCAATAGCATTAATACTAAATTCTTTAACTTCTTCAGCACCAGCATAATTACCAATACCAGTAATTGTAGCTTGGTAATCACCAACTTTTGTAGGAGGTGTAGTGCTATTGTATTCGTTTCCTTCAAAATCTGTTCCTGTATAAGTAACTATATAATCTTTGCCTTCTTCTAGTTCAGCATCGTTTATACCTGTAACTTCTACTTCTGGTTTTGAAGATGTACCTGTATAATCTACATCATCAATATCTTCTACTGTGAAAGTAGTTTTTGCTGTAATTGTAAATTCTGATGTTCCAATTAATCCTTCGTAATCACTTCCAGATTTTCCTGAAACTATTATTGTATATGTTCCAACATCTTTTGGTGTAGATCTACCAAATGATATGTCAAATCCTGCTTTTGGAAGCTCTGTTCCAAGGTTAGATTTAACTATTATATCTCCTGAAATATCATTAATTGTATATACTGCATCTTTGTATTCTTTTGTAACATCATTAATATCTAATTCTTCAACACATATTACAAAGTCTCTAGATGCTGTATCGTTATTTCCTTCATAGTTAGTGCCTTTACCAGTTACTGTAACTGTATATGCTCCAACTGAATTTGGGAAGTCTCCTCCATATGTTACTTCATAATCTGTTGTTAGAAGTACATTACCATTAATATCTGTTACTCTTAAGTTTTGTTCAAATGTAGCTTGTGTAACATCTTCATTATATGAAGCTTCTCCGTTTTCAAATTCTAAGAATAATTTTTCTTTTGAATTTGAACCATATTTTAATACCTTAAATGTTTCAGTAACTTCACCATCATAATTACTATCATCTTTTGCAGTAATTACAACACTATAAGATCCAGCATTTATAAAGTCACCTTCGAAAGATACTTCATAATCTGTGTTTTCAACTAGAAGAACATTACCATTTGTAACTGTAACAGAAGGCTTTTGAGCACTTCCGTTATAAACTACATCATCACTTAATTTAACAGTTACATCATCTAAATCTACTTTATTAATAATAAATTCTGCTTCTTTTGTTCCTGAATAATTACCTTTTAATGTTACTTTTGCTTTTGCAGTACCACTATTTACATTGTCTTCATAACTTACTGTATAATCTACACCTTCTTGTAACAATGTTGTACCAACATGTACAGTAATATCTGGTGTCTTAGCTGAACCATCATAGGTATATTCATCTTCAGATAATGTAATTTCAATATCTCCAGAAACTTCTTGTACTATATTAAATGTGATTTCTCTTGTTCCTTCATAATTTCCTTTACCAACTAGTTCTATCTTTGCTTGTCCTACACTTGTATTATCTTTATAGATAACTGTGTAATCATCACTTGTTAACTCAACATTATTATATGTTAATGTAAAGTCTGGTGTGATTTCAGAACCAGTATATTTTTGATTTTCAACATCACTTTCTTCGATATCGTCATCACCTATATCTTTAACTGTTACTGTATAAGTTGCAGTAGCTTTTTGTAATTCATTATCGCCATCTAAGACTCTTAATGTTACAGTGTAGCTTCCTACATCTTTAATTGTATCAGACCATGTAACTTCATAAGTTAATGTTGGATTTTCTTCTCTTAATTGCTCAACTGTCTTGCTATTATTAACTTTTATGTTACTATCTGGCACTTCAATAACATTAGCTGTATAAACGTGAGTAGATTCAGTAAGTGAAATTGTAATATCTTCTGCTTCTTTTATTTCAAACATTGTATAACCAGTTGCAAATTTTTCTTCTGAGTAATAGTAATTCTTAATTGAATTCTTTGCAGAAACTTCAATTGTATAATTTCCTGTAGTTAATTCATCTGGTGTAAATACGATATTGAAATCATCAAGACTTAAATTATCGTTTCTGTATGTGATGCTTAAATCACTTAATACTTCGTCTTTTGTTACACCATTTGTATAAATACTATCTCCAGATAAGCTTACTGTTAATACTCCTGTGTATGGTTTAATTGTATAAGTAACATCTTTATATCCAAGATAATTTGATGTAGCAGTTGCATTTATTCTAAATGTGTAATCTTTTGCATTCTTATATACATTTGAACCATTATCTACAGTAAAGTCTACATCTTTTGTAAGTCTTATTATTCCACTTGAAGTCTCATAATATGCATTAATTACTGGGTTTTGAACTTCAGTATTATAAATCGTTTCATTATTAACAATTTCAACTATAATTTCTGTGCTTGAAATATTTGTAGGTTTTACTTTAAATGTCTTTGAAACTGTTCCTGTATAATTACCAATTCCATTTACAGTTGCTACGTAGTCACCAACGTTAATTGGAGCAACGTCTGATGAGTATGTGTTTCCTTTTGTATCTGTACCTGTATAACTAATTGTGTAGTCTTTTCCTTGAGAAACGCTTTCTCCTGCAACTCCTGAAACAGTCATAGTAGGAACTACAGATTTACCAGTGTAATTAACATCTGAAATACTACTAAATGTTATATCTGCTGGATTAACTGTAAATGTAGACATTCCAACTAATCCACTAAATTCACTTTCTGGTTTTCCAGTAGCAATTATTGTATAAGTATTAGCATCTTTTGGACTTGTGCTTCCAAATGAAATATTAAATTGATCATTTGAAAGTGATGTTCCTAAATCTGATGTAATTGTAATTTGGTCTTCTATATCTGCAATTGTAAATACTGTATTATTATATGTTGCTTGTGCATTTGTTACACTAACACTTTCAACGAATATACCAAATTCTCTTACAGCTACATCGTTAACTCCTGCGTAGTTTGTTCGTGTACCTGTAACTTTTACAAAGTAAGAACCTGCTTCTGTTGGGAAGTCACTTGTATAAGTTGTTCCATTTGTTGAATATGTAACAACATAATCTGTGCTTGATAATGTGTTTCTATTTAAATCTTTAACTACTAAATTGCCTTCAAATGCAGCTTTTGTAGTTTGTTCTTTATATGTTGTCTTTCCATTACTAAATTCAAGCATTAATGTGTCTGCAGTTTCTACACCATATTTATTAATTATATATGTTCCTGCTTTTGTTCCTGTGTAGTTTCCATTTGCAACTGCAGAAACAGATATGTTATATTCACCTGCATTCTTCATTTCTTCTGGAACAGTTAATGTGTAATCTGTTCCTTGAACTAGTAATGTATCTCCAGCATATACTGAAACAGTTACGTTTTGTTTCTTTCCATTATATGTACTGCTTGTAGGTTCAATTACTAAGTTTGCATCTTCTAAATCATATGCTGTTATTTCAAATGTTGCACTACTTGAACCAGAGTATTTATCTTTTAATGTAACGTATACTGTTGCAGTTCCTCTATCTACACTATTTACAAATTCAACATCATAGTCATTTGTTGTTAATGTCTTTGTATCACCATCAACTGTGTAAGTTACTGTAACTTCTGGTGTCTTAACATTTCCATCATATACAAATGAATCTTGAGATAATGTTATACCAATTACACCATTTGAAATTGGAACTATTTCAAAGCTTTCTTTTCTTGATTCACTATAGTTTCCTATACCTTCAATTGTAATTTCTGCTGTTCCTATTTCTTTATTATTTGCATATGTAATTGTGTAATCTGTGCCTTCAACAAGACCTGTTCCCCAAGCTAGTATTACTTGTGGTTCTATGTTAGATCCTGTGTATGTTTGATTTGTAATGTTTGTAAATTGAATTTCTGCATCCGAAATTGGTTTTGGATTAATTACAAATGTTGCTCTTGAAGAACTTCCTGTGTAATTTCCAATACCTTCAACTTCAATGTAGTATGTTCTAGCATTTCTTGGAGCTCCGCCTTCTTCAATTGCACCACCTAATTCAAAAGATGTATTAGTCTTTGTTGTATATGAATTATTTATATAATATACAACTTTATAATCTCTTCCTTCTTCTAGTGTCGTAGAAGAACCTGTTACTTGAACTTGAGCTTTTTGAACTTGCTTATTATATACTTTGTTATTATCGCTAACTATAGCTACGAAGCTTGTTACGTATGAAGATATTTCGTATTCTTTTTCTGTTGTTCCAGTATAGTTGTTAATACCAGTAATAACTATCTTGTATCTACCAACATCAACTAAATCTGAATCATTTGAAATGTCTACAAATTCTCCTCTTTCTGTATCATAGTATTGATATTTAACTCTAAAGTCTTGATTATTTGCTAAAGCTAATTTTCCGAATTTTTCAGAATCGTATGTAACTATTACATTTGGTTTGATAGATGTTCCTGTGTATGAATAAGAAGCATTTACACCTGTAACTTCTATTTCACTATCTGAAACGTTTTTAGCTTTAATTTCAAAATTAACACCTGGAGTTAATGTAACATCATAATTATTAGCTGTAAGTCCATTTTGCTTAATTTCATAGTTTCCTACATTTTCGCCTTGAACTCTTGCTAATTGTCCACTAAATTCGTCGCTTTCATATAGCCCATGCTCACCTGTAGTAATATTTGTAGTAAATGTTAGAGTTGTATCATTTTCTCCATAGAATTTTCCTTGGTCACTATCTGGTGTGACTGTAACTGGAGCACTTTCAATTCTAAATGTTCCTGTGCTTTCTTCTATTAGAATTCCATCTTCTTTATATTGTGAAGAAATTGAATATAGCCCAACATCTTTATAGTTTCCTTCACCATAATCTACTGAACAATCTTTTCCATCTGCAATCCACTCTGCAATTGTCTTTTCTCCAACTATCATATCTTCTAGAGATGGTTTTTGAGTTTTTCCATTATATGTTACTACATCGCCACTTACAAAGGTTATTTGTGTTTGGTTTGCAGGAATAACTTTGAATTTAATTTCTGCTTTTGCTTTTTCATCTCCATCTACATAGTTAGATCCTTTAGCCGTAATTGTCATTGTGTAATTACCTACTGTAGGAGTAGCTGTTGTTGATGGATATGTTACTATATCGTACATGTCTCTTGTAAATATTTCATTGTTATATTTAACAGAAAGACCTTCTTCTATAGTTTCTAATGTTGTTCCATAGTTAAATGTTGTTGTAGTCATAGTAGCTTGCAATTTACCAGTATATGGAAGAATTGTAAATGTTACACTTCCTGAATCTTTATAATTTCCTGGTTTTGCAGTTAATGTAATAGTATAACTACCTGCATTTGTATATTCTGTTGGAGATGTGATTTCATAATCAACATCACCATTTAAGTTAATAGAATATGTGCCCAAATTGTACACTACACTAATTGCTGCTTGTTTAGCCATTCCATTATATTGTTGATTGTTATTTGTAACATTTATTTGTATTTCGCTATCACTTAAAGACTTAGGTAAAACAATGTAATCTACCTCTTCTTCTGTACCAGCATAATTCCCTCTACCTGTTACGATAATAGAATAATTACCAGCATCACGAGGTGGTCTATTACTATCATAATGGCTTCCAGAAAGTAGTGAACCTGTAAAACTTATTTCGTAATCTACACCTTGTTCTAGTGTAGTATTATTAATACCTTTAGCAACTACTGAAACTTCATGCACACTACCATCATATGTTCTTGAAGCAACATCTTCTACTGTAAATGTTGCAGGTTTAATCTTATATTGGCCAGAACCTGTTGCATTGCTGTAGTCGTTCTTTCCAGTGATATATATTGTATATAATCCTGCCTTCTTAACTTCAATATCTCCAAATGATACTTCGTAATCATTTGTATTTAATGTTTGTCCGCCAGCAGTCTTAACAACAACATCACTAGTTGAAATTGTATGTACTTGTCCATCATAAGTAATTTCAATTGGTTCAGCTGTTAAGTTATCTGTATAAACAACATATCCTCTTACTCCAGTTGCATATGCACCAGAATAATTTGTTCCAGCTTTTCCAGTAACTTTAACTACATATTTTCCAACCGTTGCTGATGGAGTATCTACATATGTTGTATCTGATTCTCTCTTGTATGAGATTGTATAATCTGTACTTGGAACGATGTTACCATCAATATCTTTAACTATAATGTTGTTTGTAACATCACTATATTCTGATTCCAAATATGCTGATTTATCGCTTGTAAATTCAATATTAAATACTTCATGTTCATATGTACCATATGGTGTGATTTCAAAATTTGCATTAATGCTATTTTCAAAATTACCATCTTGTACTGCTGAAATTGTAATTGAATATACATTTGAGTTTATATAGTCACCTGTTCCAAAATCTACTGTATAATCTGTTGTGCTATCTAATAGTGTTCCATCACAAATTAATGAAATACTTGGTTTTTGGACTGTACCATTATAACTTACACTAGTTGGTGTAATAGTTAATGTTGCATCATTAATGTCTCTCTTTGCAATCAAATATTGTTTTTCTATATTTCCTGCATAGTTTCCTGTAAGTAAAACATTAACACTTGCAAGTCCTGCATCAACAGTATTTGCAAAAGTTACAGCATAATCTGAATTTTCAACTAGAATAATTTCGTCTCCATCTAGATTTAGTTTAACTTCTACTGTAGGTTCATGTGATGTTCCATCATATTCATATGAGCTTTCTGTTGCTGTTACTTCATTTCCTAATCCATCAGTTAATGTTACGATGATTTCTCCAGAACCATTTGCTACTATATTAAATACTCCTGTTCTTGTTCCTTCAAAATTACCTATACCAGTAACTCTGTAATTTGCAACACCTGCATTAATATTAGAAGAATATGAAATTGTATATTCTGTATTTGTAAGTACTACACCATTCCACGTTACTGTAACCGATGGAGTTATTTCTCTTCCTGTATATACTTGGTCTGCTATATCTGAAACTGTAATTTCAAAATCGTTACCACTTATTTTATCTTGAATGTTCTTTGGAGTAATTCTAAATTCTGACTCTGCAACGCATCCTACGTAGTTTCCTATTCCTTCTACTCTCAAGTAGTAATTACCTACATTTACTGGAGCTCCGCCTTCAATGCTTGCACCAGATGTTGTATCTGTCTTTAAAGAATATGAACTATCTGTGTAGTAAACGTATTTATAATCTTCATTTAATGTAAGAAGTCCAGAAACGCTACTTACTTTTACAGTAGGGTTTTGAGGATTTCTATTATATGTCTTTGTAGTATCAGCAAATGATGCGTTAAATGCTTTCATTGTTTCTATTTCAAATTCTACATATTTATTTCCTGTGTAATTTCCTTTACCTGCTAGGTTAATTCTGTATTTACCAACTTCTTTTGTATTTGAAGTTGCAACATAACTATTTGAATCTGCATCAAATTTTTCATAAGAAACAACTTCAAAATCTGTACCATTTGCTAATGCTAAGTTTCCTTGACTAGAAGCATATGTCATTAAAACATTTGGTGTAACATTGCTTCCATTATATGTGTATTTTTCTTCAACTCCATGTATTGTAACATTACTATCTGCTATATCTTTTGCAGTAATTGTAAATTTAACATCTCCTGAGAATGTAATGTCATAATTATTTGCACTTAAATCATTTTGTGTTATTGCATACTCACCAA
Source organism: uncultured Clostridia bacterium (assembly GCA_947164995.1). GTDB lineage: Bacteria > Bacillota > Clostridia > TANB77 > UBA1234 > RGIG6105. The sequence continues at coordinate 11,931 of CAMUYU010000002.1, read as the reverse complement.
CGTCTTCACCTGCAGTTCTAGCAATACTTCCTGCAAATGTATCGTCAGCATATAATCCGCTTTCTGTTGCAATATTTGTTGTAAATTTAAGTGTTGAATCTAAAGCACCATAAGTTTTACCTTGATTTGCTTTTGGAGTTACTATTAATTCTTTAGTTAGAATTGTATATGTAAGTGTTTTTTCTTCATTGCCATTTTGTACGACTATTTCATATGTACCAACATCTTTATAATTTCCAGCTCCATAAGAAACATCATAAGTAGTTCCTTCAGCTTCAAGTTGTTCTATAGATTTTGTTCCAATATATATTTCACTCTTAGCTGGTTTTTGAACCGAACCATTATATGTAACTTGCTCATTTTCAAGATGTGCATCTAAATCTAATGAGGCCAAAATACTAAATGTAATAGTTGCAGAACCTTCATAATTTTTTGAAGTATCTAATGCTTTTACAACTACTATTGCTTCACCAACATTTATATTGTTTGAATATACATATTCATAATCTGTGTTTTCTACAAGTGTAATCTTTGTAGACTCTTTCATCCAAGAAACTTCTGGCTTTGGAGTAATTGCACTACCTGTATATACACTATCTGATACCGCTTCAATATCCATGTCTTGAATACGAAGTGGTTTAATTGTAAATACTACATAAGAATCGAAGTCTCTATAATCATTTAATCCAACTACTCTTACATAGTAAGTGCCTGCATTTGCTGGTGCACTTCCTTCACTTGTTGCTCCATCTTGTGTATTTGTTTTTTCTTGGAAATCAACATCTTTATAATATGTAACTGTATAATCTCCGCTAGGGATTGGATCTCTATTACTATCTACAAGTTCAATTGTTGCACTATGTACATCACCATCATAATTATATGTAGTGTTGCTATAATTCATATTTACAGTAGCACCTTTTGGTTCTTTGATGATGAATGAAGCAGTTGCAACTAAGCCTTCATAGTTTTGTGATATACCAACAACTTTTCTGTAGTATGTGCCACTATTTGCTGGTACTAAGCCTTCTCCAGTTGCACCGTCTAATGCAGATGTCTTAGTTGTGAATGTGTCATCTTTATAATATGTTAGACTGTATTCACTTTGACTTAATACGTGATCCAAACTATCTTTAACGGTGATTAAATCATTAACAGGCTCATCAACGAATTCAAATGTATCATTTGCAATTATTGAAATTGTATGATTCGTTAAAACGTTAAATGTTCCTTCTATAGTACCCATGTAATTTCCTTTACCAGTAATTACATAGCTTGCTTCTCCAACATTAATGTTGTTTTCGTATGTTACTTCATAATCTGTTTGTTCAACTAAAGTTCTATTTAATTCAGTATCTACAAGTGTAAAGTCTTGTATACAAGCGGCTCCTGTGTATGCCATATCTACTGCTTCATTTACTGTATAACCAGTAGCTACAGTACCATTACCTATATTTCTCTTTTCAATACTAAATAAATATGAATTTGCTTTGCTATAGTTTCCTTTACCAACTATAACTGCAACTGCAATACCACTTTCAATATTGTTGTTATAAATTACATCAAAATCTGTTCCTTCTTCAAGAATAACAACGGTGTTTTCATCTACTCTATATTCAACCCATACATCTCCTGATGCACCAAATACAAGTGTTTGTTCTTCACCATTATATGTTTTCTCAACAGGTGCTGTACTATTAACAACAATGTTTGAATCTGTTAATTGCTTGCTTACAATTTGATAGTTTGCAAAGTTATAGTTACCTGCGTATCTACCAATACCATTTACTTGAAGTGTATATCCACCAACATCTTTTGAATCTTCGCTCGCAATTACAGCATAATCTACGTTTTCTGTAAGTGAACTTAAATATACTGTAACTCCATCTAATAGAAGATATGATTCATCTTTCTTTATTTGTGGATATTGAACTTGTCCATTATATACAAGTGAGTTACTTTCAAGTACTAAATTAATTGTTCCAGTAAGTGGTGATACTGTATAAGTAGTTGTTGTTTGAACTTCATCATAGTTTCCAATACCAACTATGTATAATAAGTAATCGCCTACTTCGCTAGGAACTACTGTATTTTCTGGTGTGTTATATCCTAAAACATAATCTACACCATACTCTAATTCTGCTCCATCAGTTCCTCTTGTAACTGTTAATGCCTTTTTAATTGAACCTTCTAATACAGAAGCATTACCAGCATATGTGTAAACATTTGGATCTAATTCTGCAATAATTCTTCCTTTATAATTTCCAATTACAAAAGTTTCGACTTTACTTCCAATGTAGTTATTTACACCTTCAATAACAGCTTCATAAGTACCTTTATTAATTGGATATCCATGTTCTGAAATTAAAGCAGTATTGTCAGCAATATCTTTAGCTCTATATGTAACTGTATAATCTACTGTTTCAACTAAGATTCTTGAAGTTCCACTAACTCTATCTATTACTGTAACAGTTGGTCTTACTTCTGAACCTGAAAATCCTGTTTGATAAACTGAGATTGTTACATTTTCATTATTGGTAATATCTCTAGGTTTTATTTCGTAAGGATAATCTATAGAGCCAGTATAGTTTCCATTTAGAGTTCTAAATTTAAATACAGGATTACCAATGTTTATACTATCTCCTTCTACAGAAGTATAGTAATCTACATCTACTGCAAGTGGAGTACCACCTGCTTCTCCACTTGTATTAACTCCATCAACTTCAATATTTACTATTTCAGGAACTCTTGCTCTACTTGTATAGTAATACTCTGATTCAGCAAAAGTAATTGTTGTATTTGTGCTATTTAATGCCTTTGGAACAATAGTAATATTTTCAGCAAGGCTTACGTTTTCATATGTACCTTTTCCTTGAATAATTACTGAATATGTTCCAACATTTTTTACATTTGATGTACCAAACATTACTGAATAGTTTGAACTATCTAATACAAGTTCTTCTACTCCTTCAGAAGCTCTTCTCTTAACAGTAACAGCTCCAAGTTCTTCTATTGTTCTTTCTTCACCATTATATGTAAGAGTGTCGTTTTCGAATGTTACATCATATTGTGAACCTTCATCTGAAATGATGAATGCTGCTTCTGCAGTTAATCCTTCTTCATAGTTTGTGCTACTAGATAAAACTGTAGCAATAACTTTATATACACCAACTGCTGATGGTATTCCGGCTAAGTCTTCATATTGTTCTGTTGTATTATTTAAATGTTGATATTTAATGCTATAGTCTGTTCCATGTGTAAGTGCTAGATTATGATTATCTCTAACACCTGCCGTTGGTGTAGTTCCATCAAATACAATGTTTGGAGCAGAGCCTGTAAAGTTGTATCTTAATGAAACTCCATCAATATTTATTTGGTCATTATATTTTTTAATTACAAATTGTTTTGTAGTTTGATTTTCGTAGTTACCCTTACCTGTAATAGTAATATTATATGTGCCAGCATCAATTAATGAAGCAGGTTTTGTAACTGTGTAATCATCATCAAGTGTTAATTTGTGTTCTCCATCATAAACTTCGATAGATACTTCTTGTTCTTGACCATTATAATGTTTTTCTAATGTTGTATTAATTGTAATTGTTGGGTCATTAATGTCTTTCTTAGTAATTGTAAACGTACCTTGGTCATCATTCTTTACTTGTATTGGTCCTTTATATCCAAATGTTTCGTTTCCATCTACGCTAAACGTATCATATATACCATCACCAAAATATAAAGCAAATATGTAATATGTATCCAAAGATAAATCATCATTTGCAAAAGTGCATGTTGCAACACCTGTTGCACTATCTATATCTACACTTCCCACTGCATCTTGGAATCCATATATTTCCGAATTTGGGTCATTTGGATTCTTTGGTCTAAATATATGAGCATTTGTATCCCACATATCATGCCAGCCATACTTTGTGTCGAAAACAAAGAAGAATACTTTACCCGTTGCTCCAACGTATGGGTTTCCTTCTGTATCAAATAATGATGCAGTAACTGTTGTATCTGTTCTATATTGATATGTTGCTTCAGAAGCTGCTGTATATAATTTTCCTGGTTTAGTAATTAGAACTGCGCAGTTATTTGAATCAACAACCATCTCTTGGTTGTCACGATTTTGCAAATCAAAATGCATTCTAAAATGCTTAACCATATATTGCATTCTATTAGATTTTATAAGTGGTTCGTTTGTACCAATTGTATCATCTAAGAATAATTCAATTCTATTTTCATCTGCTACGACATTATCATTTGAACAATTACCAATTACATTTGAAACGTTGATGTAGGTATTCTTAGCTAAGAAAATTGATGAAACATAATTTTCTAGGTTAATACCATAAGTTTCTTCTGTACCAAATCCGCTAAAATCAAATGAATTTTCATCTGTTGAATTAGCATGATAAATGCCATATTTTCCGCCATTAATGTTGCCGCCTGTTGCAGTTAACATTCCATTGTTATAAATTGCAATACCATTTGTATCATTGTGTTTGATAGTACCACCAGCAATTGTTAAAGTACCATTATTATCAATCAATTTTTCTGTACTTGTATCGCCTTCATCCATTGTTATTGTTCCGCTATTTATTGTTAGCGTACCATTGTTAACAAGGTTATTAGCAATACCATTGCTTCCACCAGAAGAATTAAATGTAATTCTTCCGCCATTCATACTATCCATTATTCTAACTTGAGCACCGCTATCAATAGTAAAATCTAGGTGGTTCATATCAAGTGTATATCCTGCTAAATCTAAGTCAAAACTCAAACCACTTGGTATTTGAAGTTCGATTGCCGAATAAACATATTTAAGTAAAGTAATCTTTCTTCCTTCTTTGCCATCTGGTTTTTCTTGCATTACAAGAATTGCTTCTTGTAATGTTCCAAATTCTTGTTCTGTGCCATCATCCCACATTACTTTTACTTCATAAATAGATTGCTCTTTAAATGTAGTGTAGATTGTAGCATCAGCAAGAGGCATGTTGAAATAATAATATGTTTCTGTAAGTTTAACTACTTTACCATTTTCTAATGAATAAACTCCTTCAACACCATTTAAAGTATATCTTACTTCAATAGTATCGACTTCATATCCATCACCAGGACTTGTTGTAAGCATTACTAAAGTTCCGCCTTGAGCTTCATTTATATTACTTGTAATGCTACCATTTTCAGAAGGTGCAATCGTAATATTTAATACGTTTTCTCTATAGTCTGGTGTTCCATTACGGTTTGCATCAATTGCCCATACTGCATAGAAAGTAGTATCTGCAAATACGTTGTACTCATGTTTATAAATAACACCCTCATGTAAATCTGTTGGATAATAAATATCAAGTGCAAGCTCGCTTGCAGCCGATGTAATAGGCGTAGATTGATTTACACTCCAACCTAAAAATACATAACTTCCTCTAGCTAAAGGATCTCCAGCTGTATTTTCTAATGGAGTAACTGCATCTCCACCACTATATTCATTATTATCTATTGGAAGTGTACCAGATGTTGCATTGTTTTTATTGTATGTAACCTTTATAGTACCATATACTAGGTAGTAATGGTCGCCTTCGGCTTTTCCTATTATTGGTTTATCTTCTGTAATTTCATAAATAGATTTATTAGTTAAAGATATTTTTTCAATTTCTTCTGATTCTTCAGCATCTATTATTGCAACCTTTGTATTAGCAGCCATTATTTCTGTATTAATTGGAATAGCATAGCTTGTTGTCAAAGAATCATCAATGTGAATATAGTTACCTTCTGTAATGTAAATTGGATTTTCTTCTTTAACAACAACACTTCCAGATACATGTAATTCACCATCTAAATAGATACCTCTACCTAAAGGATTTTCATTATATGTTGAAATTGTATTATCTAAAATTGTTCCTCCACTTAAAGTAGCTTTGCCATCAAGATATATTCCAGAGCCATTTCCATTAACAGTTCTGTTATTTCTAATCATACCATCTTTCATGGTGAATAAACCAGAAGTTGCAACAAATACTCCAGCACCATTATTAGTAGCTGTATTTTGATTTATATCTATATTATTAATTGTTGCAGTACCACCTGCATCTACATATAAACCAGCACCATCTGCAGATGCTGAATTTCTTATTAAATCTCCATTTAAAGCAAGAAGTGTACCACCATTTGCAACGTAAATACCACCGCCGTTTACAGCTTCGTTATCATCTACGTGACCAGTTTTAATAGTTACATCGCCCTCGGTATATATACCTGCACCATTTGCATTAGAAATATTGTTCTTAATAGTTGCTCCATTTAGTTCAAACAAACCGCCTTGTTCTACATAAACACCAGCACCATTAATATTGTTATTTACAGCATTATTGGTAATACCAACTCCTGCATTTGCTTTAAGAATACCTCCATCTTTTACTCGAACTAAAGCACCATTTACTTTGTGTCCAGAGTTACCATCAAATGCTAAGTATCCACCTAATGAAATAGAAATGTCTTCTTCTCTATATGCCGAGTCTCCTAAATGTAACGTTCCTCCATCTTCTACTATAAATCCCGAAGTATTATTTGCGTTATCTCCAAATGTAGAAGTTAGTGAAACAGTGTAGTCTCCTAAAGGTTGATATCTAAAGTGTGTTAAAGTAACTCCATTAGGATCTTTAAAAGCACCATCCAAAACGTTAGAATCATTTCTTGTCTTAGTTGTTTCCGAAACTATTGTAACTTCTTTGTCTACATCAATTGTTTCTACAAGTGTTAAGTTGTTGATTATATAAATTGTGTCACCATCATTTGCAGCACCAACTGCTTGTTTTAAAGATGGATATAACACATCGCCTATTCTTGCAACATATTCCTCAGCTTGTGCACTAGCTAATTCTTTTAACCTTAATGTACTTTTCTCCATTACTTCTTCCAAGATATATTGGTTTGTATCAATAGAGAATTTGTTACTTTGTACTTCAAGTGCACCGCCATCATCTCTTAAAAACTTAACTAAGTCTAATACATTTGTACGATTATTTTTTGTTCCTACAAAGTTGTTATAACCTTCAAGCTTTATCATACCAATTGTACCAGCCGAATTTAAACGACCTTTAACAAGTATAGGTGTTTGATATCTATTGATATCGTACGTTGTACCACCTAGTGTTTCTGTATCAGTAATTGAGTTTAATGTTTTAATATATATTTCGTTATTTGTATTTACACTAATTCCACCGCTAAAGTGTATAAGGTTTGCCATTTTTTGTTCGTCAGTCGCATCACTAACTTTACCTGTTTCATTTCTAATAGAAATACCTGCTCCATTTGGTGCAATGTTATTTGAAATAGTACCGCCTCTTAAGTCAAGATAAGATAGAACGTAGTTGTAATTGCAAATACCACCGCCTTCTACTAAAGCAGTATTATTGATAATATTACCGTTAAGCATAACAAATTGTGCTTTGTATCCTCTATCTAGTCCACCAGCAGATACACCGCCACCATATTCAGCAAGGTTTTCTGAAATTGTTGCATCATTGTATAAATAAATCTCGCATCCTCTGTATTCACCATCAACTTGTGCAGTTTTACAAGACATACCTACACCACCACCATAGTAGCCGTAGTTTCTTGTAATAATTCCTCCATACATATGGAACTTAGAATACCAAAGAGCAACACCACCGCCTAGACAGCCAGTGTAGTTATTTGAAATCTCTCCACCATACATATACACTTCAGAATAGTTACGTGCTGAGATAGCACCGCCATTTGCACCAGTACCACCAGAATTTGCAAATGCTCCTCTACTGTTTGAGATTAACCCTCCTCTAATATACAACTTTGCTCTATCTACTGCTACAGCACCACCATCAGCACTATATCTTTTATCAGCAACATCTAGTGCAGTATTAAATAAAATACTTCCACCATAAATATTACCAGTTGCTTTTACTTGTTTAGCATCGTTTTTATAACCAATGTATAGTGCTGGACCGCAACCATTATCGTAAACGCCCATCGCGTTCCAAGAAATTTCTCCTCCATACATATTAAAAGTTACTGTGTCATACTGCTCACTTCTAGGTGAAACATTGATTGCTCCAAGTGTTCCATCATAATTTGTACTAACATCATCATAATATCCAAACACATTACCTACTCTTATGTTGTCATACATGTTTAGAGTACCTTTTTCAACTTTAACTAAACCTACTCTTGATTTAATGCCACCAACTGCATACCAGTGTGCGATTGAATAATCTTCACCATCATTAAATAAAACATACTGTGTGTCACCAACAGTTTTAAAGTTTTTAGTAGTCTTTCTTTCTGAAGCAAAATTATATTGCATTGAACTATCTAATGTGAAAGTTGCACCACCATCAATTTCAATAGTACCCGTCATGTTTTCAGATCCAATATTTACTGTAGCACCCGAAGAAACTCTAAGCATATAATCTTGATTGTTGCTTTCGCCTCTTAAAAGCTTAATGTGACCAGATGTTGTAAGAGTGGTATTTGTAGTAATAGTAATTGGTGCTGAACCATTATATGTAAGCACATAATAATTATCTGGATTTGCATCAGCAAGCTCAATATAGCTTTGGATGTCTTCAAGTGACGTGATTTCTTCTTCAACTAGACTTCCCGTATAATTTATATTCATTTTTGCCGACTTAGGTGTCGCGGCTTCTGCCTCATTTTCAAAGGCATTGAGTCTTGACAAACTAGTGCCGAAATCCTAAATCTATATATTTAAATGGTATTATTGGAAATACAAAAGTAAATGCCAATACCATTGCAATTATTCTGTGATAAAATTTAAATTTTGAATTCATTTTCACTTTACCTCACATTCAAAAAAGTTCTATTTTACATGAAACCCCATTTTCATATAATTACCCATCATTATTTTAGCTAAAAAAGTCAATATCAACAATTAAAAGCATGTTATTTTTCATTACTTTTAATGTATTTGTAACACATTTGTAACAATTGAAAAAGTGCTCTTGAAACCCTTGCAGGACAAGGAATTTGAGGCCTCAAAAAACGCATCGATTTTTAGTTAAACATCAAAAAAATAGGTCACAAATTGTGACCTATTTTTCAAATAAAATTTTCTGCATTCCATAAGGATTATTTAAAAATTCTTTATAGATTCTATAGACTTCTGTGTCTTCGTATTTTATTTCTTCCATGTTATTATTCATGTCTATTATTTTTCCATATTGATATGATAATAAAATTGGTGAATGAGTTGCAATTATAAACTGAGAACCTTTTTCTGCTAAGTCATGTATATAACAAAGGAGTGTCATTTGTCTTTGTGGTGAAAGTGCCGCTTCTGGCTCATCTAAAATATATAGTCCTCTGTCCCAAAACCTATTTTCAACAAGCTTTATAAAAGATTCTCCATGTGAACATTCATGCAAGTCCCCACCGTATTGAAGGCTTAAGTCTCCATTTTTGCTAATATCCGTTGCAACATTATAGAACGATTCTGCTCTTAAAAAGAACTTTGTTGAGGGCTTTCCAAATTTGCTTAAAGTTAAGTATTTGTGTAATTCTGAATAGTCATCATAATTTGAAAATTGCATATTATTACTCCCACCTTCGGGATTAAGTCCTAAGGCTATAGCAATTGCTTCGACTAAGGTGGATTTTCCAACTCCATTTTCTCCATAAAAAAGTGTAACTGGATTATCTATTTTTAACTCTTCAAAATTTCTTAAACATTCTATGTTAAAAGGATACTCTTGAAAATTTATGCCATCTCTATTAAATTTTATTTTATTAATAAATAACTGCTCCATTATCCTACTTTCTTACTCCTTAAAAACTCATCAAATAAAAGTTTGTCTTCGTTTCAATTATTTCATCAAGCTTATCATATGGTACTTTTGCTTCTCCACCTTCGTGTTTTTCATACATATAATCTTCATAAAACTCATATGTCACTTCTGCATTTTGCAAAAGTTTATTTGAATTAAAAACTTTATTTACTCCTCTTCTCATTGATAAATAAAAAAGTATAGGGTAAACAAGTGCAAAAGCAATTAAAAAATAATTTTGAAGCATTATTCCACTTGCAAGCAAAAATATCATAGCAATAATTGATAATAGCAATAAGTGCCTTTTCTTTATTAAGGTAAAATTAAATCTTTTGTATTCTTCTAGCGTAAATTTTGTACTTGTTTTAAATAAATAATCCATATTAATTCTCCTTTTTATTTTAATAATTTTGCTACACTTTCTGGTATACTTCTTGGTGTTCTTATAAAGCTACAGCCATGCTCTTTTAGGAAATTATATGTATACTCATTGTGCTTATATTTTTTTAAAAGTTTTAACTCCATATCTCTATCTGAATATATCTTTAAATTCACTTTTGTTATTTCACACTTGTATAGAATTTGCGAATAAGGTGCACCAACATATACATAAACTAAATCGCCAACTCTTGCTTCTTTGGGTTGCTTGTACCACACAAAATATTTATTACTTTCAACGTAGCTAATTACGTCAAAAATCGAGATATTTGATGGTACAATGAAAGCACCTGATTTTACTGTCATTTGATAACTATCATCTAACAATTTATATAGCTCTTTTAACTTTGTTTTACTATCTAAAATAATAGTTATCCAACTATCTTTATTCATATGATAACCTGGAAAAATAGTTTTGTAATCTATTAGTTTTTTTGCATTTTCTTTGTTAATGTGTATGTCAATTACTTCAATGTAATCATCTTCTGAAAATTCTTTTTTATTTAATAGTGGATGATCTGAAATAATGCCATCTGCTTTCATTCTTTTTAGTGTTGATGTTACAAAACTTTTTTCACGAACTTTCATGATGACACCATACCATTTTTTGTTATCTTTATTTCTAAAAACTGCACCATCATAATCATCCCATAAAAACTCTAATTCATCTTCATATTTTTCTTTTACATATGAAATAATTTTCTTGGCAGAAGAAGACTTAAATGTATCTAAATATGTGCATTTTTCAATGAATTTGTTTAATAAATCTTCATACTCTTCTTTAATACTTCCTACAAATTTTCCACTTGATTCTTCAACATCAACTAAAGCATACTCAGACTCGTCAAAATTATCTATTATTTTTGAAATTGCCTCTTTTTTATCTATCTCTATTATTATCGAAAAATCTCCATCTTTTATCTCTTTTTCGAAATAGTATTTATCTTTCTTCTTAACGAATCCAAATTTACTTAATTTGCTATTATCTATTGATCTACTTTTAAGATAAATTTTATATAAATCTCTCATATAATTCTCCAAACAATTAAAATATCTACTCATTGAAAGTCTAAGGTTTTTAGCCTGTTATGTCAATATTTGGCAAATATTATATGTTATCATTTTTAAAATTACTATATCGTTTAATTGTCTATATATTTTTTATATGATATATTTAGTTTGAAAACTAAATTTTAGGAGGGATTTTTTTTAATAAATATATTAATTTAATAAAGGAGAATATAGATTCCGAGCATATTTGCTGTGCTATTGGAGACCCAAAACATCAAGATGGTGTTGATAAAAAGAAAGAATGGCTTAAAAAGAAATTTAAAGATGGTCATGTATTTAGAAGACTAGATGCAAGAGGAAAAACTTTTATTGAATATGAGCCTCTTGATACTGCTTGGGTTCCAATTAGTGGCAAAAATTATGAATACATTTATTGCTTATGGGTTGCAGGAAGTTTTAAAGGAAAAGGTGTTGGAAAAGAACTGCTTGAATATGCAATAAATGATGCTAAAAAACAAAAAAGAAATGGAATTTGTACTTTAGTTTCAAAAAAGAAAAAACCATTTTTAGGCGAGAAAAAGTTCTTCGAACATTTTGGTTTTGAAGTAGTTGATTCAATTGGAGATTATGAATTAATGGCACTTCCTTTTAAAAAAGGAGA
>CAMUYU010000001.1 GCA_947164995.1 uncultured Clostridia bacterium | reverse complement strand
ATCATTGCTATTCCTCTATAATATATAACATCAAGTTTAGAATTAATTTTATATGGTTGAGTTGCAGTTCCTAATTGATATAACATAACATATCTTCCACTTTTAACTTCAAATAATATTTTAACAACCTGTAACGTATGCCCATTTACAGTAAAATTGTCATTACAATATCCAATTACAGTTCCTTTAATTCTTCTTCCACATTTTTTCAATATACAATATCTAAAGCCTCTTATAATTAAAGGAAACAAAAAACATCCTGCAGGTATAAATAAAAATAAAGACATTATTATTGTTGAAACCCAAAATACTCCTGCCAAAGGTCCACTAGAACCAGGCCCCATTATCTGTGAAATAACCATTAATAATCCAAAAAATAAAAATACTCCACCAAATAGTCCATATATCTTAAATCTTTGTTTGTCAAAATGTACTTCTTTACATTCAATTATATTTATATCTTGATCAATTTCAGAAGCACTATATCCAGTTGCATTGTGACAATATGGACAAACCTCTGAAATTACAGGTGCTCCACACTTTGGACATTCTAAAATGTGTATTTCTTCATTCATCTTTTTTCTCCTTATTTTAAGTATTTTTGTAAATCTAATAATATAAAGCAATCTTTATAATACATCAGTTGAACTTCTTGATTAATCTCAAAAGGTTTTTCATTTATACCTAAAGGATACAAAATAAATCTCTTCCCTTGTTTTGAATTTGCTAAAAGTTTTACCGTTTTTTGTGCCAATTGATTATATGTAATTTGAGTATTTGAATTATTTTCTATATTCTGCATTTCTCCTCTAACTCTTATATAATCCATATATCCATAAACCGTAGCTGTTATCTTTTTACCATATCTTTTTACCATATTATTTCGAGATATCATATTGTATAAAGGGATTACATATTCAATAATTACAAATGCTATAAAAATACTACATGCAAACAGTACCATTATAAATGTTTTAAGTCCGTCCCCCAGATGTATAGCTTAATACTAGTGCTGGAATAATGAAAATAGAATACACTAATATTCCTAAAAGATATTCTCTTAAACGTTTTTTATCTAAATGCGCTGGTTTGCAATTAACCATCGGGTAATCTAAATCTGCTTGTAAAGGTTTTATTCCAGTTGGATTATGACAAAATGGACATATTTCTGTAGTTGCAGGTGCGCCACAATATTTACACGTTTCTCCTCCTTTTACATCTTTCAAATAAAATCACCCTTTTCATTAGTTTTTTATTCCTGCTTCTAAAGCAAGTTTTATCATAGTGTTTAATCCTGTTTCTCTTTCACTCGTTGTTGCAATTTCTTTAATAAAAGGAGAATCTACAACGCTCATTAAACATGATGCCTTTTTGTTTAAAATTTTTGCATTATAAAATAGTGCAAAAGCTTCCATTTCTACAGAAATTGGATTAAAATCTCTTGGAATTCTTTTCATCGTTTCTTCTTCATTAGTCATATATGGCGAAAAACAATCTGATGTTAGAGTGTTTCCACATACTATTTTAATATCTTCTTCATTAGCTACTTTTTTTATTAATCTGTTTAATTCCACATTTGATTCACAAATGTGACAATCTTCATTATTAAGAGTAAGCGCATAATTACTTTCAGAAAAAACTTTTTCAGATAATACAATATCAAACAATTTTAAATTTTGACTTAAAGCTCCGCAAGAGCCAATTCTTATAATATTATCTACATCATAATATTTAAATAATTCATATGTATATATTCCAACGCTAGGAATCCCCATTCCATGCGCCATTACAGTAATTTCTTTTCCTTTATAATTTCCTGTGTATGCTAACATTCCTCTAACTTTATTAACAAGTTTGGCATCTTCTAAAAAATTTTCTGCAATATATTTTGCTCTTAATGGGTCTCCTGGCATAATTACAGTTTTTGCAATTTCTCCAATTTTTGCTTCATTATGTGGTGTTGGCATAATAAACCTCCCCCTTTTACCATAAATATTTTATCAATTTATATAATAAAAAGCAATCTTACCAAATTTGATAAGATTGCTTTTTAAACTATTTTACTTTTATGACTTGTTTTATTTCTTCCCAATAATTATTGACAAAGTACTCACACCACTTCAAATAATTGTTATAAATTTTTGATTTTTTTACTGTTTTTCTTGCATGGCTAACGAGCTTTTTAACCTCATCATCTCCAGTTTTTTCAAAAAAAGAGTTAATCTCTGAATGCGCCTTTAAAAAGAATTTTACAACATAAATAGGCTTAAAGCTTTCTACAACCTGTTCAACAATTCCAGACTGAATACTTGCCTGAGGTCTTGCACAATCAAAAGAAGCTCCCTCTTCTATTTCTTCATCAGCTACTGGTTCATAGTATTTCATGATGATTTTATATTTTTCTTCATAGCTCAAATTTTCTTCCAAAAGCTTTTTAAGCTCCGTAAAGCATTCATTTACTTGCTTTATGGCCTTTTCAACTTCAAAAGAGAAAAAGTGTTTATCGTAACCTTCCTTTTTAAGTTCTTTAAAAGATTCTGTTAAGAGTTTTGGTAATCCATAACCTGTGCCTGTCCGAATAATAAAGTCCATATCTAATCTCCTTTATTGTGAAGATTTCTAAAAATTTTTCTAGCTAAAATATAATATCATAAATTATGTAAATTTTCAACTAAAAAGACTGCTAATTTAGCAGTCTTTAATACTTTTATTCATATAGTGGTTTACCACTATATTCTGTATGAAGATATTTGTGAGCTTTATGACTTCCTGGCTTTTCGAAATATTCATCGTAAAGCATCTTCATTACAGGGTTTTCATGAGATTTTCTTATAACTGAAGCTTCATCAATTGAATATATTGCAGCTCTTCTTAATCCGGCTACATCTACACTCATTCTAGTTTTTGAAGATTTTATAGGTTGTCCTCCACCCATAATACATCCACCTGGGCAAGCCATGATTTCAATAAAGTGGTATGGAGATTCTCCTTTTTCAATTTGTTCCATAATCTTTCTAGCATTTGCAAGGCCAGAAGCAACAGCAATCTTGATTTCTTTTCCTGCAACAGTTAAGTTTGCTTCCTTAATTCCTTTTTCGCCTCTAACTTCTTTATACTCTACTTGCTCTACAGATTTACCTTCTAATGTTTCAACAGCAGTACGAACTGCAGCTTCCATAACACCACCTGTAGTTCCAAATATAGCACCAGCTCCTGAAGCTTCTCCCATAGGGTCATCAAATTTGCCATCTTCTAACTCTACAAAATCTATATTTGCTTGTTTAATCATTCTAGCAAGTTCTCTTGTAGTTATTACAAAATCAACATCTCTTACACCATCAACTTCCATTTCTGGTCTCGAACATTCATACTTTTTAGCAATACATGGCATAACAGAAACTGTAACTATTTTTTCTCTATCTATGCCAAATTTTTCTGCATAATATGATTTAAGTACTGCGCCAAACATTTGATGTGGTGATTTGCAAGAAGATAAATGTGAAAGTTGGTCTGGAAAGTTCTTTTCACAAAATCTTATCCAGCCTGGACTACAAGATGTAATCATAGGAAGTACTCCACCTTGAGTAACTCTTTCAATAAATTCATTTGCTTCTTCCATAATAGTAAGGTCTGCACCTGTATTTGTATCAAATACTTTATCAAATCCCATTGTCTTAAGTGCTGTAACCATTTTACCTGTAGCATTTGTTCCAATAGGCATTCCAAATTCTTCTCCAATTGCAACTCTTATAGCTGGTGCTGTTTGAACTACTACATATTTATCTTTATCATAGATTGCTTTCCATACATCTTCGGTATTATCTTTTTCATGAAGCGCACCTGTAGGGCAAGCTTCAATACATTGTCCACAGAATGTACAGTTAGAATCTGCAAGCGAGCAATCTTCAATTGTAGAAATTTTTGATGTGAAACCTCTTCCAATTGTTTCAATTGCTCCTATGTTTTGAACTTTTTTACAAGTAGCAACGCATCTTCTACACAATATACACTTATTTGAATCTCTTACTATTGAAGGAGATTTATCATCTATTGGATAATCTATTTTTTCGCCTTCATATTCAACATTTTGAATGTTAAATTTTTGTGCTAAAGTTTGAAGTTCACAATTGCCATTTCTAATACAAGTCAAGCAGTCTCTGTGATGATTTGAAAGTATCAAATCTAATACAGTTCTTCTAGCTTCATTAACTTCTTTTGTATTAGTTTTTACAACCATGCCTTCTTCAACTTTAGTAATACATGAAGTTGAAAATCCTCGTCTTCCTTCTATTTCGACGATACACATTCTGCAATCGCCAACTTCATTTATGTCTTTCAAGAAGCACAGCGTAGGAATATCTATTCCAATGCTTCTTGCCGCTTCTAAAACAGAAGTTCCTTCTTCAACTGTGACGTTTTTTCCATCAATCGTTAAATTAATCATATTCTTTCTCCTATGTTATTTTTTAGTTTGCGTCAAAATCGTTTGCGTTTTCATTCAAATTACTTAGATATTGCATGGAATGGACACTTATCTGCACATGTTCCACACTTAATACAAATGTTTGGATCTATATGGTGAGGTTGTTTAACTTCTCCTGTTATAGCATTTACAGGACAGTTTCTCTTACATAATCCACAACCTTTACATTTTTCAGGGTCAATTTGTATGTTTGCCATCGCTTTGCAAGCACCTGCTCTACATTTATGTTCTGTACAATGTTCTAAATATTCATCTTTAAAGAAATTCATTGTACTTAAAACAGGGTTTGGTGCAGTTTGACCAAGTCCACATACAGATGATGCTTTGATTTGTTTTGCAAGTTTTTCAAGCTTTGGAATATCTTCTGGAGTACCTTTTCCTTCACAAATTCTTGTAAGAATTTCATGCATTCTCTTTGTACCAATTCTACATGGATTACATTTTCCGCAACTTTCACTAACTGTGAAATCTAAGTAGAATTTAGCTATATCTACCATACATTTTGTATTATCCATAACGATAAGTCCACCTGATCCCATCATTGAACCTATAGATAATAAAGTATCGTAATCTACTGGAATATCTAAATGTTCAGCAGGAATACATCCACCAGAAGGGCCACCTGTTTGAGCAGCTTTAAATTCTCTTCCGTTTGGAATTCCGCCACCTATATCAAATACAATTTCTCTTAAAGTTGTACCCATTGGAACTTCAACAAGTCCAACATTTACAACGTTTCCACCAAGAGCAAATACTTTTGTTCCTTTTGATTTTTCTGTTCCAATTGAAGCAAACCAATCTGAACCATTTAAAATAATCTTTGAAACATTTGCATAAGTTTCAACGTTATTAATAAGAGTAGGCTTTTGGAATAATCCTACATTTGCAGGGAAAGGTGGCTTTCCTCTTGGTTGTCCACGTCTTCCTTCTGTAGATTCTAGAAGAGCTGTTTCTTCACCACAAACAAAAGCTCCTGCTCCTAATCTAATTTCTATATCAAATGAAAAATCTGTACCAAAAATATTATTTCCTAATAGTCCATATTCTTCTGCTTGTTTAATAGCAATTCTTAAACGATGAACAGCAATTGGATATTCTGCTCTTACATATATAACGCCATGAGAAGCTCCTACTGCATAACCTGCAATTGCCATAGATTCTATTACTCCATTAGGATCTCCTTCTAGAATACTTCTATCCATGAAAGCGCCTGGGTCACCTTCATCTGCATTACATACTACGTATTTAATGTCTCCTTGAGCTGCTTTTACGAATTTCCATTTTGTAGCTGTAGGGAATCCTCCGCCACCTCTACCTCTTAGACCTGATTTTTCTATCTCACTAATAACATCGTCTTGTGACATAGAAAATAGAACTTTTTCTAATGCTTTATAACCGTCAAAAGCAATGTATTCTTCTATATTTTCTGGGTCTATTACTCCACAATTTTGAAGTGCTATTCTTTTTTGTTTTTTATAGAAATTAAGCTCGTCAAGGCTTTCAACAGTCTTGCCATCTACATCTTTACAAAGTAATCTTTCAACTTTGGTGCCGGCTGCAACTGCATCAACAATTTCTTCGCAATCTTCAATTTTTACATGACTATAAAAAGTATCTTCTGGACGTACTATTACTATAGGTCCTTTTGAACAAAGTCCAAAACATCCTGTTTGAATTACTCTAACATTTGGAATGTTTTTTTCTTCAATTATTCTTCTAAGCTCTTCAATAATTTTTGGAGATTTTGAAGATGTGCATCCTGTACCACGACAAACTAAAATATGCTTTTCTGTGGTAGGTGCATTTTTATTAGTGCGAAGCTCAAGTTCTTTTCTTTTTGCTACGCGAATTTCATCAATTTCTTCTCTAGTTTTCGCCATAATATTCTCCTTTAATTACTTTTTTTCTTCAGCAATTATTTTATCTAAAACTTCGTCTAACTTTTTAACTGTTGCATTTCCATAAACTTCATCATTAACCATAAACACTGGCGCTAATCCGCACGCACCAACGCATCTAACATCACAAAAGCTAAATAATCCATCTGGGGTTGCTTTTCCAGGTTCAATGTTAAGACGTTCTTTTACTCTATCATAAATTGCTTGAGAACCTTTTACAAAACATGCTGTTCCAAGACAAACTGAAATATTATATTTTCCTTTAGGCTCTGTTGTAAATCTGGAATAAAAAGTAATAACACCATAAATCTCTGCAAGAGAAATACCTAAATATTTTGAAATTTCATTTTGAGCTTCTCTAGGAACATATCCAAATTTTTCTTGAACATCATTTAAAATTCCAATTAATCGGTCTTTTTCTTGCGGATAATTTTCAAGAATTTTTCTTGTTTCTTCTTGAATTTTTTCATCTCCACAATTCATAAAACTTCCTCCTATGTCAAATTTTTATCCACAAATATTTTATATATTTTTTAATAAATTTTCAATAAAAATGATATAATGATATATATTCTTAATATTTCATATTATGTTGACAAAAATGGCTCTGAGTAGTATATTTTATACAATTTTAAGGAGGTTATTATGAAGAGATTTTTAACAGGTTTGCAACCTACAGGAAGCATTACTTTAGGCAATTATATAGGTGCAATAAAGCAAATGGTTAAGTATCAAGAAGAATATGATTCTTTTATATTTATTGCGGATATGCACTCAATTACAGTTCCACAAGACCCAGAAACTTTATCTAAAAATATTAGGTCACTTGTTGCAACATATATTGCATGTGGAGTTGATCCAAATAAGAATACTATCTTTCTTCAATCAGAAAATATTTATCATGCAAATGTTTCTTGGATTTTAGAATGTAATACTCCTTATGGTCTTTTAGGAAGAATGACTCAATTTAAAGATAAAAGTCAAAAACATCAAAACTTTATGGCTGGACTATATACTTATCCTGTACTTATGGCTGCAGATATTCTTATATATGATAGCGATTACGTTCCTGTTGGTAAAGATCAAAAACAACACGTAGAGCTTGCTAGAGACATTGCTGAAAGCTTTAATAAAAGATACGGAAAAGAATTTTTTAAACTTCCAGAACCTCTTATTCCAGAAGAAGGCGCAAAAATTTGTGATTTAATTGATCCTACTAAAAAAATGAGCAAGTCTGCAGAAAATAAAAAAGGCGTTATTATGCTTTTAGATGATGAAAAAGACATTCGTAAAAAAATAATGGGAGCTACAACTGATTCTGAAATGATAGTTAGATATGATATTGAAACTAAACCTGGAATCAGTAATTTAATTACTATATATCATGAATTATCAGGCATGACAATTTCTCAAATAGAAGAAAAATTTAAAGATTCAAACTATGGAACTTTCAAAAAAGAAGTTGCTGATTTGGTAGTTAGTGTATTAAAACCTATTCAAGATAGATATTATGAATTAATAAATAGCAAAGAATTAGATGAAGTTTTAGATGCAGGCAAAATTAAAACTACAGAAATTGCAAAAATAAAATACGAAGAACTTAAAAATATAGTAGGTCTTTATAGGTAAAAGAAAAAATCCTCAATTTGTAATCGCAAATTGAGGATTTACTTATATATAAAATTTACCATACTTTTTTTCTCCAACCACATAATTTAGATTTGCCGAGATACAAACTCTAAAATAATTCCAATTAGTATAACAGCAAATACCAAAATGATTGAATATTTTCCAGAAAACTTTTGAAAATGCAGTTCTTGATATTGATAATAAGTTGCAATCATCATAGCAATAATTAATGCAATACTTAAAAACATTCTTTTCATCCCTTTCCAGATATTTTAAAATGCAACAAAAAAGTGCATTTCATGTAAAATTTATGGGGTGTTTACACCTTAAAAATACACTATTTTGCACTTTTTGTCAATCTTTATGCTTTAAAATACATATTTGTATTCATATGACATCTCTTTTTTATTTATTGAAATACATAAATATTTGCTGTCTTTTTCATTTTCAAAAGAGTTGTTTGTATCTTTTATATTTAAAAACTTAACCCCTCTTTCCATTTGATAGTCTTGATAATATCCTTCTTGGACTACAATAATGTTTTTATTAGTTTCTCTTTTAGCTTCACAAAGCATATCTATAAATAGTTTTCTTTCTCTTTCATCAGTAAAATCATCTAGTGAACCATTTAAAACTATTATTACATTTCCAGTTTCATCATCTTTAATATCTGCCTCAATATTAAAATATTGTTCGCTGTCTGATTTTCTAATACTATTTTTACTTATATCCATAGTAATAATAGTTACATCATCATTATAAAATAAATCATAACCTTTGTTTTCAAAATAATCTGTTTCAATTTTTTGGATATTTAATAGTCCATAATCATCTTTTGAAATATCCTCTATAAAGTTTTTCTTAAAATTAACATTATCTTCTTTAATTAAAACAACAAAATCTTCTTCATTTAAATTTTCTATAAATCTTTTTGTTTTAAGACTGTCTATCATATACGTCGGTTTTTCAAACGGAGTAATAAAAGCTATATTATATGCTTTTTCGTTATTTACAGAAATATTATTGCTATCTTCTATTTTTTCATCTTTTGGAATAGCAATATTATTTTTTGCTAATTCGCCACCTTTGGTATAATAACCAAATTGATCAACATACACATAACCTTTATTTCTTATTTTTTCATCATTTTGTGCTACATAAATATCACTTACATAAATAGGTTTTGCATAAGATGATAAGTCTAGTCGAATCTCTTTCCAACCTTCATGTAAAATCGAGTCTTCTATAACAATCATATTATATTTGTCATTTGAATCTTTAAATTTAACTTTAATATCTTCTTCTTTTTCTTCGTTATTATAAAGCATAAATGAAAGCGAAGTAGCATCTTCTGGAATTTTAACAACATCATTAAAAACGATATATGCTCCTCTAACTTTTGCATCTTTGTCAAAATCATACTCTAATTTTGCACTATAACTTCCGTTAAACTTTTGTTCTTTAGACACATTTGCACTTCCACCAACCTCGTCTGGATATGGATCAAATGTAAATGTTTCTGTTTCAAAATCATCTAATAAAATAAATTTTTCTTCAGCAATATTTACTTTTGTATAAGTTGTAAATTCATCTTTTGAAATGCTTAAAATATATACTCCTGATGTAGTTGCTGTAAATTTTAAATCTTCAAATTTTGCATCACTTGGTACGTTTTGTTCAACATCATTTTTATAATATTTATAAACTTTAGTTTCAAAAATATTATTATCTATAGTTGCATAATAACCATTTTTGTTTTTTGCTTTTATAGAATAGTTAACGCTTTCACCAGGATTAATACTTTTTTCTTTAGGATAAACATATAATTCGTTTACATCTGATAAAATATTGATTTCTAAATTAGCTTTTACTTTTCCGACTTTTGCAATTAATTTTGAACTTCCAACAGTTGTTCCTGAAACATATCCGTCTTTTACGGAAACATCAACTCCCGAATAATCCCATTTAACATTGTCTTGTTCAATTTCAATTGGATTATAATATTTATCATATCCAACAACAGATACTTTTCTTTTTTCTCCAACAAAAATATTTGTGTCGTCTATGTTTATTTTTAATTCTGCCAATTTATTTGTTTCGTCAGAAGTATTAACAATTCCAACACCATTTGCAACCAATCTTTGTGTTCCACCACTAGGCGTATTAATAATGCTTGTTTCTGTCTCTCCGGCTCTTTTTGCAACCATAGTTGTAGAGCCACCACCATCTAGGTTAATTGCATTATATATTTTTAATTTTAATAAAAATTCGGATGTTTCTTCTAAAGTTGTTCCTAAACTATTGTTATTTCTTCCATCTATAGTTATTAAATAAATTTTTGAATTATCTTTATTTGTTCCTAAAACAGTTCTTGGATTTCTTCCAGAAACATTATGAGAATATGATTCAGGTACAATTCCATTTTCAATTAATTTTGCACCACCAGAAATTGCAAAATCTATTTTACTAATATCTGGATAATAATTAATTTCATAGCTAACTTTAGATTTTAATTTTAATTCTTCTTTTAATTCTGCCGAAGCAGATGTTGCTACCATTATTACAAATCCATTTTCAGGAATATCTACTGGTTCTCCATTTTCTACTATATCTACTACTTTTCCGTTTTTTATTACAAACTCTGTAGCATAAAAATCATCATGTGTACCAATTGATTTTTCTCCCCACTCACTTGTATAAATTGTAGGAATTTCATAGTTGTCTGTATATTTATTTATATATCTTGCTTTAAATTCTTTATCTTCACAAATAATTTTTATATCATCTTGAATGTATTCGTAAAAAATCTTTCCTTTTTCATTTATCAAAAAGCTAGAAAAAGTCTCTTTTGTTTTATTTTCTTCCGCACTTGATGAAACTATTTTTCCATTATTAATTGCAAGACCAACACTATTTCCTATTCCACTACTTCCTGCAAAAAAATCTCCATTAATTCCACCAATTGCATTTTGAACTTTTGCCATAGCTGAAACGGCAGCTAATTTTTTTACTCCTTCTTCTGCTGTTAATAGAGTAATTTTATTATAATCATCATTTGCATCTAGTTCTAATACTTGGGCTTCAACCCAGCCGTCTTCTGTTAGTATTTCGTATTCTTTTAATTTGGTTCCTGTGGATATTTGTTCTTCTTTTTCTTTTATTTTTAATATTTGATTGGCATAAACGATACTATTTAAAAAAATACCAACAATAAATACTAAAAATATTATTAAATACTTTTTCATTATTGCTCCTTTTTGTTAAAACTTTTTGTTTTTTCTTTTAAATTATCTACAGCATTGTTAAAATTTTCTTTTGTTTTGTCTACTGCATTATTAATATTCTCTTTTGTTTTGTCTACTGCATTATTTATATTTTCAATCGTTTTATCTTTTATTTCTCCAGCTTTATCTACTATCATTTTTGTTCTTTCTTTAATGTGATTTGCAAAAGCCTGTGGGAAAGCTTCTATAATTCTTCTATAAGGAAGTGATTTTTCTAAAATAATATTTCTAACTTTTGTAGAAATTTCTTCCGTATTATCTTTAAATTCCTTTGCAACAGAAGTGGATATATTTTTTATTTTATTCATTACATTCAATGAAATAATAACATCAGTAAGTAATAGAATTCCACCGCTTATACTAATAATATCTAATACTTTTTCGTTTAAATTACTAATAATAAATCTTTCTATTGTTGGATTAAATACTGTTATAATTAAAACTCCGGCTATAGCAAATAAAGCAATTACTTCCAAGCATATTCTACCATTAATATTTAATTTAAAATTAGAATAATCCCACCATCTTGCTTTAAATAATTTTTCCATAACATAACTCGTAAAATATTCTAGTGCTCCACACAAAATTCCTGAAATACCAAAAATGATAAACCAGTCATCTGAATATCTTGTTAGCAACGCCGTTATTAAGCATGCACCTATTCCATAAACTGGACAAATTGGTCCTAATAAAAATCCTCTGTTAATAAACTTTTTAGATTTAATTGCTTCGCCTGTTGTTTCAATAAACCAACCAGCAAATGAGTAAATTAAAAATAAAACAAAATATTTTTCAATTAATACTATATTAAACATTTTTTCATCTCTCTTTTTATATAAAAAATGGCTCTTTTCGAGCCATTTTAATAAATAATTAAATTTTTTTATTTATAGTACAATATCAGGTCCATATTTTCTAATTTGTATATCTTCATCGGTTCCTTGAATAAAATCTTTAACCCAATCTTTCTCTGTAGGAAATTCGTCCTTAACAACTAAAATTCCATTTATAATTTCTATTTTTCCTCTTAATGTTTTTGTATATCTATCTTTTAAAATATCAAAAATTGTATCTTCTTCATCAGGTGTTCTAATTCTTGCAGAACCATATACTTCTTCGTTTTCGTCACCAGTCCATTGCATATATTTTATATCAAATTCTTTATTATTGCCTCTAATTACAGCATTTGTTGTATATGTATTTAGTGCGGTTACTGCTTCTCTAAAATCACTTTGAAATACGGCTTTTTGGCTTTCATCAATTGTTTTCATACTCCTAGTAATAACAATACCCGCTAATATAATCATTATAATAATCATTATAACTAGTGCAACAATGGTAATACCTTTATTATTCTTCATAATTATTCATCCTCTCTTAATATTATGAAAACATTTTAATTGTTTCTTCTATCTCGTTCATAATCTCACTACATTTTTCTTCAGAAACAGCTTCTGCTTTTATAGTAAGATTTGGTCCGGTATTTGAAGCTCTAACTAAGCCCCAACCACCATCATATACTACTCTTGCACCATCTATATCTATTACTCTATAACCTTTTTCTTTAAAATAATTTACACATTTTGATACTATTTCAAATTTTGTTTCATCTGTAACTTTAATAATCTTTTCTGGTGTTCCAACATACTTTGTAATTCCTTCTAATAGTTCAGAATATTTTTTATCTGTATTAGAAAGTATTTTTAAAATTCTTGCTGTTGAATAAAAACTATCATCAAATCCAAAATATTCATCATTAAAGTAAATATGTCCTGCATACTCACCAGCAAATATTAAGTTGTTTTCTCTAATATCTCCCTTTATATATGAACTTCCTACTTTAACAAATCTTGGTTTTGCACCTATTCTTTCTAAGTCTTCATATAAGCTTTGTGTACATTTTACATCTAATATTGCTTCTGCACCTGGATGAGTTTTTATTAAATCTCTCCATACGATAATCATAAACTCATCACCAAAATTAATTCTTCCATTTTCATCAAAGCAAATTATTCTATCTGCATCACCATCATAAGCAATACCAATATCACAGTTGTTTTCACGAACAAATTCTTCAAAAGCTAACATATATTTTTCTTGCGAAGGATCTGGGTGATGATTTGGAAAGTTTCCATCTGGCATTTCACATTCAATTAGTAGATTTTGCACACCAAGTCTTGTAAAGAATTCTCTTGCATACCAACCTGCTGCACCATTTCCACAATCAACTGCAACTTTTAAATGTCTATTTCCAAGTTTAATTCTATCAACTATATAAGAAATATATTCTTCTTTTAAATCGTGTTCGATTATTTTTCCAGGTTCTTCTGAAACTTCAAAATCCTCTTTTTCTAAAAATCTTCTAAATTCTTGTATTTCTTCTCCATAGATAGTATCTCTACCCATAGCACACATTTTAAATCCATTATATTCTTTTGGATTGTGACTTGCTGTAATCATAATAGAAGGTTTAATACCTAAAATTTCTCTAGCAAAATATGTCATTGGAGTCATACAATATCCAATATCTACGACATCCATACCTGTAGAATTTATTCCTTCACAAAGAGCATCAAATAATTTATCTGCAGAAAGTCTTGCATCTCTTCCTACTATTATTTGAGTATTTCCTTCTCTTTTTCTAAGAGTTGCAAATCCTTTACCTATTTCTCTTGCAACATCTTCGTTTATTTCTTCTGGTACAATTCCTCTAATGTCATATCCTCTAAAAATATTTTTTGATATTTCCATTTTTCACCTCATTATTTATTAACAAAAGAACTAATACTACTAAACATCTAGATTTTCTACTTCGTGTGCGTGATTTTGAATGTATTTTCTACGAGGTTCAACTTCATCTCCCATAAGTACTGTAAATATTGCATCTGCTTTTGCTGCATCTTCTAATTCAATTTTTACCAATGTTCTATTTTCAGGGTTCATAGTTGTTTCCCAAAGCTGTTCTGGATTCATTTCTCCAAGACCTTTGTAACGTTGAATTGTAGCTCCTTCTTT
Source organism: uncultured Clostridia bacterium (assembly GCA_947164995.1). Lineage (GTDB taxonomy): Bacteria > Bacillota > Clostridia > TANB77 > UBA1234 > RGIG6105. Next base: position 94,543 of record CAMUYU010000001.1, on the reverse strand, counting down.
TCCAACTTTTTCTAAGTTTTGTGTAAGCTCATCATCTGAAAAACAATAAATATCGTTTTTAAGACCTTTTTTAGAAATCTTATATAAAGGTGGTTGAGCTGCAAATACTCTACCTGCTTCAATTAATGGACGCATATATCTAAAGAAGAATGTTAGAAGTAGTGTTCTAATGTGCGCACCATCAACATCGGCATCGGCCATCATAATAATTTTTCCATATCTAATCTTAGTAATATCAAAGTCGCTTCCAATTCCAGCACCAATAGCAGTAATAACTGGATTTAACTTATCATTATTATAAATCTTATCAATACGAGTTTTTTCTACGTTAAGCATTTTTCCAAACATAGATAAAATTGCTTGGAATTTTCTATCTCTTCCTTGTTTTGCAGAACCACCAGCAGAATCACCCTCGACAAGATATAGTTCGCACTCTTCTGGATCTTTTGAACTACAATCTGCAAGTTTTCCAGGAAGTTTTGCACTATCTAATGCAGATTTTCTACGAGCTGACTCTCTTGCTTTACGAGCAGCTTCTCTTGCACGCGCTGCACTAACGCATTTTTCTAAAATTGCTTTTGCAACTGATGGATTTTCTTCTAAGTATTCTGAAAATTTAACATTCATTACAGAAAGAACAACACTTTTTACATTTGAATTTCCAAGTTTTTGTTTTGTTTGACCTTCAAATTGTGGATCTGTAACTTTAACAGAAATTACTGCCGTTAATCCTTCTCTAAAATCTTCACCTTGAAGATTCGAATCTTTTTCTTTTAATATTTTGTGAGAACGTGCATAATCATTTAAGCATTTTGTAAGTGATGTTTTAAATCCTTCAATATGTGTTCCACCTTCAGGAGTTAAAATATTATTTACAAATCCTAAAATGTTTTCACTATATGTATCTGTATATTGAAGTGCTATTTCAACTGGAACTTCATCTCCGCCTTCAAAATAAATTGGCTTTGGATGAGTAGGAGTTTTGTTAAGATTTAGGAAATCTACGAATGAAATTAGACCTCCTTCATAACGATGTTCTCCTCTAACAGGTTCTTCGCCTCTATCATCTGTAATAATAATTTTTAAACCTTTATTCAAAAATGCCATTTCACGAAGACGAGTTTCTAATGTTTCAAAGTCATAATTTAGAGTTTCAAAAATTGTATCATCTGCTAAGAATGTAACTTTTGTACCTGTCTTTTTTGTATCTCCAATTCTTTCTAATTTAGATACTGTTTTACCACGTTCATATCTTTGTTTATAAATACCTTCTCCATTTGATACTTCAACTTCTAACCATGTAGATAGAGCATTAACTACTGATGCACCAACACCATGAAGACCACCAGATACTTTGTATCCGCCACCGCCAAATTTACCACCAGCGTGTAGCACAGTAAATACAACTTCTACTGTAGGAATACCCATTTTATGATGAAGTCCAACTGGAATACCACGTCCATTATCTGTAACTGTAACTGTGTTGTCTTTATTTAAAGTAACAGTGATTTCAGTACAATATCCAGCTAAAGCTTCATCAACTGAGTTATCTACTATTTCATAAACTAAGTGATGAAGTCCTCTTTGAGAAACTGTACCTATGTACATACCAGGTCTTTTACGAACTGCTTCTAATCCTTCTAAAACCTGGATACTGTCCTCGTTATATTCATTTGTAACTTTTGTGTCTGCCATAAAAATAAAATCTCCTTTATTTACTTAAATGGTGGTTATTACTCACCACTATTTTCTACTTGTCCACCTTTAATATTAAACAATTTTATATTTTTTGTCAAACAATCATACTTTAACACTTGTGCTAAATCAGTACATGTAATTAGTACTTGATATTCTTTTACAACATCAAAAATTGAAAGAACTCTATGTTCATCTAGCTCAGAAGTAACATCATCTAAAAGTAGTATTGGATTTTCTCCAATTTCTTCTTTAATAATGTTAAGCTCTGCAATTTTAAGTGCAAGTACAGCTGTACGATGTTGACCTTGTGAACCATACATATTAAGACTTTTATCATTAATGTAGATTTCAAAATCTTCTCTATGTGCCCCTTCGGTTGTATAACCTTTATATAAATCGTTTAATTCATTTCTCTTAAGTGTCTCTATAAAATCTTCTTTTGAAGTAAAGTTTGTTTTGTACTTAATAAGAATCTCTTCTTTATTATCTGTAAGTCCTGGGTGAATTATAACAAGCTTTTCTTGAATCTTATCTATGTATTCTTTTCTATATTTATGTATTATTTCCATTTTAGAAGCTAATTGTTCATTCCATACATCTATTGTTTCTAAATTTTTAGATTTTAGCATAGCATTTCTATTGTCTAGAATTTTATTATATTCAGAAAGTTCATGCATATATTTAGGTTTTAATTGTGAAATTAAAATATCTAAAAACTTTCTTCTAAGAGCAGGGCCTTGTTTTAATATCATAATGTCATCTGGAGAAAAAATTACTAAATTTATATTTCCAACTAATTCTGAATTTTTATTTAACTTAACTCCATTAACTTTTATTACTTTATTATTCTTTTTTGTAATATTAATTTCTATATTATTTTCTCTATTATTTTTTTCATAAGTAAGATTAATATTTGAATATTCGTGATTAAATTTAATTAGCTCTGCTTCTTTAAAAGTTCTAAAAGATCGACCAAGTGCTGCAAAATATAATGCCTCTAAAATATTAGTTTTACCTTGTGCATTATCTCCATAAAAAACATTTGCATTTTCATTTAATTCAAATATTTGCTCTCGATAATTACGAAAGTTTTTTAAGTATAATTTTTTAATATACATTTTGCTTTTCCTTATGTTTATTATAATGGAGCACATAGTGCTCCGCGATGATTATTCTTTAAGACGCATTGGTAAAACCATATAAGTAAACTTTTCGTCAGTAGTACTTCTAATAACGCATGGTGAAATATTTGAACCGAAGTCCATATATACTTCATCATCTTCAATTGCTTTTAATGAATCTAATAAATACTTTGGATTAAATCCAATTTCTAATTCTTTACCTTCTGTTTCAACTTTAACTTCTTCTTTTGCATCACCAACTTGTGATGTACAAGAAACGATAACATTATCTATATTGATATACATTTTAATTGGGTATTTCTTTTCTTTTTCTTGTGAAGAAATTGAAAAGATTGACGCTCTTTCAATTGCACTTTGTAAATCTGATTTATTAATTGTAATTCTTGTTTCTTTTTCTTTAGGAATTACATTATTGTAATCTAAAAACTCTCCTTCTAATAAACGAGTAACAATTTTACAATCTGGAAGTTCAAACAAAGCTTGATTTTTTGATATACCAATTTTAATTTGATCATCTACATCTAATAGATTTTTAGAAACTTCATTTAAATATTTTCCTGGAACGATTGCTTTAAATTCTTTTGAATCAGAAAATACTGGAGATATTCTTTGAGCTAATCTAAAGCCATCAACAGCAACAACATTTAAACTACTTTCTTTTGCATCTAATAAACATCCAGTAAATATTGGTCTGTTTTCATCACCACTAACAGCAAATGAAGTTTTCTTAATCATATCTTTAAACACTTTTTGTGGTAAAGAAATATTCTTCTCAACATTTATTGTTGGTAGTGGTGGAAAATCATCTGCATTCATAGTTGAAAGTTTATATTGTGATCCTTCACATTCTATAAGTAATAAATTTTTATCATTAATCGAAATTGTAATTTCTCCATTTGGAAGTTTGCGAATAATATCAGCAAACATTTTACTATCTACAACAGTTTTTCCTTCTGTATCTACATCAACTTCTTTTAAAATATATTCCATTCCAATTTCTAAATCATTAGTAGTTAAAATTAATTCATCTTTCTTTAAATTAATTAATATACCTTCTAATATTGGAGAAGTTGTTCTTCCTACGGAAGTACGAATAACATTGTTTAATCCTAATAGTAATTTTTCTCTTTCGACATTAAATTTCATTTTTATTACCTCAACTTTCTTTATGAAATTTTTTTGTTTTTAAAATTAATTAATAATATTTAATAGTAATAATAGTAGAGTGTGTTAGTTGTGTGGATAAGTATGTTAGGTATGCTAAAAACTAACAATTTTTTATGTTAGTAAGTTGTTGATAGTATACAAAAATTATCAACACCTTTAACATTTGAATTTTAATTTTTAGTTAATAACATGTTTTAAACACTTTTTTAACATTTTAATGTTAGTAACCAATCAATTGCTTCCGTAAGTAATCATAACAATTTTGCAACCTTAAAAAATATTATGTAACATTCTTTAATTTCCAATATTTTTATTAACAATTGACTTTGTGATGTTATCCACAATTGTTTTTGTATTTGGATTTAATTTTATTTCATCTTCAACTTTTTTTATTGCGTAAATTACAGTTGAATGATCTTTGCCTCCAAATTCTTTTCCTATATCATTTAATGTTAATCCTGTAAGTTTTTTACTAAGATACATTGCAATTTGACGAGGAAAAGCAATATCTGCAGTTTTTCTTTGAATCTTAAAATCATTTTTATCTATATTATAATAATTTGCTACAGTATCTTGAATATAATCTATAGTGATTACTTTATTTGAAGAACGTTCTAAATCTCCTATTGCTCTATCTGCAAGTGACATTGTTATTTCACTATTAGTAAGTGAAGCCATAGCTACAATTTTATTATAAATACCTTCTAATTCTCTGATATTTGATTCTACTTTTATAGCAATAGTAGAAATAATATCATCATCTATATATCTTCCATCCATTTCACATTTCTTTTTTAAGATTGCACACCTTGTTTCATAATCAGGCTTTCCAATATCTGCTACTAATCCCCATGCAAATCTTGATTTAAGTCTTTCTTCTAGTGGATTAATATCTTTTGGTGGTTTATCTGATGAAATAATAATTTGTTTTTTATTTTCATATAAATCATTAAATGTATAGAAAAACTCTTCTTGACATTTTTCTTTTCCAATTAAAAATTGAATATCATCTATAAGTAATACATCTATATTTCTATATTTATTACGAAAATCTTCAGTAGTATTATTTTGAATTGCATTAATAAGTTCGTTAGTAAATTTTTCAGAAGTAATATATAAAATCTTAGCATTTGGATTTTGAGACAAAACATGATTTCCAATTGCATGCATCAAATGTGTTTTACCTAGACCAACACCACTATATAAAAATAATGGATTGTATGCTTCTCCTGGACTTTCTGCTACTGCTAGACTTGCAGCATGTGCAAATCTATTATTTTCACCAACAACAAAATTTTGAAATGTATATTTTGGATTTAATGAAGAATTGTTAATGCCAAGTTGATATTGCTTTTGAGCAACTTTTTGTTCTTCTTCATTTGGAAGTATTAAATTAATAGTATAGTCTTTATTAGTAACTTCTTTAAAAGCATTTTTTATTAAATTATGATATTTGTTAACGATTTGATCTTTAGCAAATTTTGAATTTGTTCTTAAATATACATCAGTATCAGTAATTGAAACGGGAGTAATAGGTTGTATCCAGGTATTAAAACTAATTTCAAGCATATCTGATTTTAATAATTCTAGTACTTTGTTCCAATCTTCTTCTAATAATTGCATGTTAACCTCCTAAAAAGATATCAACCTTTTATACACAAATGTGGATAATTTTGTGGACAACATTGTGAATAACTACTAAAAAAAGTCCACAAAAGCCTAAATAACGGCATTTTTATAAATGTTAATAAATATTGCCTAGAAATATAGGGTTTTTATTATAATATGTTACAAAATCAATAAAAAAAACACGAACATCAATTCTATTGATATAATGTTTCTTATGTGAATTTTACGTAAGAATTTTTATGTATTTTTTACGTTGAAACCATATTAAAATAGCTACTTTCTTAAGTTATCAACATTATATATTTTACTCTGTTTTTTTGCAACATTATTACAAAATTATTTCATAACTCTTGTGAATTTCTACCAATATAGTTACTAACATTATCTTTATAGGATTAATTTAAGCAATTGCTTGACAATGTTGGTATTCCGTTATATAATGTGAAAGCCGTTTAAGAGAAATGGCCTTATTATAGTTTATTATTTAATATATAGATATATGTAGGAGGTGCTTTTAGTGAAAAGAACATATCAACCAAAGAATAGACAAATGAAAAAAGAACATGGCTTTAGAAAAAGAATGTCTACAGCTAATGGTAGAAATGTATTAAAAAGAAGAATGCTAAAAGGTAGAAAAAAGCTTTCTGCATAATTTTATTAGTTCTTATGCCCCAAAATTGGGGCTTTTTTAATATTTTTAGGCTTTTTATGAATCATTTTTAATATATGGAGGTGAAAGACTTGAAAAATACTACTTCTATTAAAGAAAATGAGCTTTTTCAAAAAGTTATGAATAAAGGGACATGGTACGGTGGAGATTTTTTAAGTGTGTTCATCTTAAAAAATGGCTTAGAACAAAATCAAATAGGCCTTGCAATAGGAAAAAAGGTTGGAAAAGCATATAAAAGAAATAAAGTAAAAAGGTATATAAGGCAAGCATACTCTGTATTAGAACAAGAAATGACATATGGTTATAGTATAGTTTTTGTATGGAAATCTAAAGCAGAATATGATAATGTTGATTACGATGCCATTTATAAAGATGTTTCAAAAACTTTAAAAAAGGCAGGTATATTGAATTGAGAAAATTGTTTATATTCTTTATAAAATTTTATCAAAAGCATATATCTCCGGGCATTCGGTAGTCATTGTATCTACACACCAACATGTTCTCAATATACCATAGAAGCTATTCAAGAGTATGGAGCTATAAAAGGCACATATATGGGCATTAAGAGAATATTAAGATGTAATCCATTATCACAAGGTGGATATGACCCTGTACCTAAAAAGAAAGAAAAGCAAATCAAGGAGGAAACATGATTAGATCATTTTCATATATATTTGGATTTATACTTAAATTTTGGTTTAACATTGTAGGAAATTATGGTTGGGCAGTTATATTGTTTTCAATAACAATTAAAGCAATACTATTTCCACTTACTTTAAAACAACAAAAGTCTACAAAAAAGACTCAAGAATTACAACCTAAGCTTCAAGAAATTCAAGAAAAATACAAAGATGACCAACAAAAGTTTATGCAAGAATATCAAAAGTTTGTAAAAGAAAACGACTATCATCCAATGGGTGGTTGTTTGCTTGCAATTGTTCAAATGTTTGTCATTTTTGGAGTTTTATATGTAGTTATTAATCCAATGAAATATATGGATAAAATGAAAGATGCTGAAATAGATGAAGCATTGCAAAAGACTATAATTGATACTCAATATAGTGGAGATAAAGAAGCATTTGAAAGTTATGTAGTAAGCTTTATTAATGAAAACTCTGGCGATTCACTAGTAAAGAAAGCTACTCAAAACACAAGTGGAGATGACGAAATACTTACATATGTTAATTACTACAAACTAAGAAATAGATATTATGAAATAGATATTTTAAAGAATAAGTATGAACCAGAAAAACTTACAATATTTGGAATATTCCTTGGAGATATTACGGTTCAAAATATGAAAGATTGGAAATTATGGGTATTTCCAGTTCTTACGACTATTTTCTATTATTTATCATTAGCAATGGTTACTAAAAAACAAAAAACTCAACCTAAAATGAAAGATGCAGATGGTAACGAAATAGAGATGCCAGATATGAGAACAATGAATATAACAATGCCAATTCTTTCAGGATGGATTAGTGCAAGTGTTCCACAAGGTATGGGACTATACTGGTTTACAAATAGTTTCTTACAAATTATAATTCAATATGTAACACAAAAGTTTTTAGATAAAGGTGATAAAAATAATTCTTCAACAGAAGTAGTAATAGAAGCTGAAAACCTTGAAAATACTGTACAAAATCCAATTGTTGAAGAAAAGAAAAATAACAATAATGGAAAAAACAAGAACTTTTCTAAAAAGAAAAAGAAGAATAAAAAATAATGGTAACAAATAGCTGTGATACAGTCTCAGCTATATTATATAAATGAGGAGGAATTATAAATGGCAAAAGTTGTTGAAAGCATTGGAAAAACTTATGATGAAGCTCTAAAAAGCGGCTTAGAACAACTTGGACTTACTGAAGATGATGTTACAATAGAAATAATTAAAGATCAAAGCCAAGCAAAAAAATCATTCTTTAGCATATTAGAACCAAGACAAGTTAAGCTATTAATTACAGAAAAGACTTCTGGAAAACATCAATCACATTCAAAAGAAAGCACTAATAACATTGAGAAAGCTTCAAAAGAGCCAGTAAAAGAGAAAGTAATAGTTGAGTTAGATAACGAAACAGTAGAAAAAGCTACAGTAAAAATCAATGAGTTTTTAGATGATTATTTCAAAGTAATGCAATTAGATCTTACAAAAGAAACAAAATATGAAAACGGATACTTCTATGTAACTATTTCAGGCGATAATGCAGGATTAATAATTGGTTATAGAGGCGAAACAATGGAAGCACTTCAAACACTAGTTTCTGCAGTTGCTAACAAAGATTGTGAACAAAGAATTAGAGTTATATTAGACTCAGAAAACTACAGAGAAAAACGTACAAATAGTCTTAAAGGGCTTGCAGTTAAAGAAGCAGACATAGTAGTCAAAAAGAAGAAAAACTTCACATTTGAACCTATGACAGCATTTGAAAGAAAAGCTATACATACAGCTCTTCAAAATCATCCAAAAGTTACAACATTTAGTGTTGGTGAAGAACCTTATAGAAAAGTTGTAATAGCACTTAAATAGTATTAAAAGCTTGCAATATTAATTGCAAGCTTTTTTAAAGCAAATACTTGAAAATAGGCGTATTTGTGATATAATTATGTAACGTGATTTTGTAAAGTAAAAGGAGGCGAAAAAATATGGATACAATAGCTGCTATATCAACACCTATAGGTCATGGAGGCATTGGTATTGTAAGGATTAGTGGAGAAAAAGCTAAAGAAATAGCAAAAAAGATATTTGTGTCAAAAAATGATGGATTTCTTCCAAACACAATAGTATATGGTAAAATCTTTGATAATAGCGAAATGATAGATGAAGTTCTTGTATCATATTTTAAAGCACCTAATTCATATACAGGTGAAGATGTAGTTGAAATTAACTCTCATGGAGGAATCCTAATAGTACAAAGAATACTTGATTTAGTACTTAAAAATGGGGCAATTATGGCAGAACCTGGAGAATTTACAAAGAGAGCATTCTTAAACGGGAAACTTGATTTATCTCAAGCAGAAGCGGTTATAGATCTTATAAACAGTAAAACAAAGATAGAAAACCAAACATCTGCAAAACAATTAGAAGGTGTTATAGGAGATAAAATAAGAAATATTAAACAGCGTGCAATTGATATTTTAGTAGATTTAGAAGCAAATATAGATTATCCAGAATATGATATAGAAGAAATTAGTAGAAACAAAGTAAAAAGCACAATCGAAGCACTTTTGGTGGATTTAAAAGAACTAGCTACATCGTATGAAGAAGGAAAAATAATTAAAGATGGTATTAATATTGCAATAGTTGGAAAGCCAAATGTAGGTAAATCTTCCCTACTTAATCGCTTATTAAAAGAAGAACGTGCAATAGTTACAGATATTGCTGGTACAACTAGAGATACAATAGAAGAATCTATTGTATATAAGGGAGTTGCATTAAATATTGTAGATACTGCAGGTATTCATGAAACAAGCGATGTTGTTGAAAGCATTGGAGTATCTAAAAGTAAAGAAGCAATTGAAAATTCGGATTTAGTTCTTTTAGTTTTAGACAACTCAATAGAACTTGATAATGAAGATATAGAACTTCTAGATAATATTAAGAATCATAAAAAATATATATTATTAAATAAAATAGATATAAATGATAAAATTTCTGAAAATCTTTTGAAATATGCTAAAAACAGCGAAATTTTAAGCATTTCAGCTAAAAAAAACATAGGAATCAATGAGCTTTTAGATAGAATTATAGAAGATTTTAAAGCAAAAGAAATTGAAAAGAATAATGATATTATCATTACTAATAAGAGACATAAAGAAGCTATTGATAAAACAATTATAAGTTTTGAAAACATAGTAAAAGCAACAGAAGTTGGTACTCCTCTAGATATGATATCAATAGATATTCAAAATGGAATATCATATTTAGGAGAAATACTTGGAGAGAATGTTTCAGAAGATATAATAAATGGAATATTTTCTAAATTCTGTTTAGGAAAATAACTATCTGTTACACGTGAAACAAAGGAAGGATAAAAATGGTAACTTATAATGCAGGAGAATATGATATTATAGTAATTGGAGCTGGTCACGCAGGTTGTGAAGCAGCTCTTGCTTCTGCGCGCCTAGGAATGAAAACATGTCTTTTCACAATTAATATGGATACAGTTGCAAATATGCCTTGTAATCCACATATTGGAGGTACTTCAAAAGGTCATCTTGTAAAAGAAATCGATGCCTTAGGTGGTGAAATGGGTAAAAATATAGATAAAACCTATTTGCAATTAAAGATGTTAAATAAATCAAAAGGCCCGGCAGTATATTCTTTAAGAGCACAAGCAGATAGAAGAAAATATTCTGCAGAAATGAAACATACTTTAGAATTACAAGAAAATTTGGATATAAAACAAGCAGAAGTAATTAAGTATAACGTTGAAGAGAACAAAATAAAATCAGTATTAACAAAAACAGGCGGAGAATATTTTTGTAAATGTGTAGTTTTGTGCTCTGGAACTTACTTAAAAGGAAAAATCTTTATTGGTGAAGCAAGCTATGAAAGTGGCCCTGATGGTGTATTTCCAGCTAATTTCTTAAGTGATAGCTTACATGAAATAGGCATAGAAACAAGAAGATTTAAAACAGGAACTCCTGCAAGAATTAATAGAAGAAGTATAGATTTTTCAAAGATGGAAATACAACCAGGCGAAACAGATATAGAGCACTTTTCTTTTACTAATGAAGGTAAAGCAAAAGAAAATCAATTACCATGTTACTTAACTTATACTAATGAAAATACACATGAAATCATAAGAAAAAATCTACATCGCTCTCCTCTATTTGGCGGCGAAATCGTTGGCGTTGGCCCAAGATATTGCCCTTCAATTGAAGATAAAGTTGTTAGATTTAAAGATAAAGAAAGACATCAAATATTTGTAGAACCATTAGGTGAAAATACCGAAGAAATGTACATTCAAGGCATGTCTAGTTCACTTCCAGAAGAAGTTCAAATAGCTTTATATAGAACAGTTCCAGGATTAGAAAATTGTGAATTTACACGTCCCGCCTATGCTATCGAATATGATTGTATAGATTCTACAAACCTAAAACTTAGCCTTGAATACAAAACAATCGATGGACTATTTTTTGCAGGACAAGTAAATGGTTCTTCTGGTTATGAAGAAGCTGCTGCACAAGGCTTGATTGCAGGTATTAACGCTGTTAGAAAGATTCAAGATAAGTCCCCTATTATACTTGATAGATCTCAAGCATATATTGGTGTTCTAATTGATGATTTAGTTACAAAAGGCACTAATGAACCTTATAGAATGATGACATCTCGTGCAGAATATAGACTTCTTTTAAGACAAGATAATGCAGATAAAAGATTAACTCCAATAGGTCACGAAATTGGACTAATTGATGATGATAGATATAATAAATTTATTCAAAAATATAACAATATTGAAAGTGAAATTCAAAGAGTTAAAAGCCTTACAATTAAACCAAATGAAGCCACAAATGCACTTTTAAGAAAATATGATACAACAGAAATAACAAATGGTGTAAAACTTTCTGATTTAATTAAGCGTACAGAATTAGACTATGATAAATTAGCTCCTTTAGATAAAGATAGACCTTCTCTATCGATTCTTGAAAAGGAAGAAGTTAATATTGAGATAAAATATGAAGGATATATAAAACTTCAAGAAGAACAAATTAAGAATTTTAAAAAGAATGAAATAAAGAAACTTCCTAAGGATATTGATTATGAAAAAATCCAAGGAATTAGATTAGAAGCTCGTCAAAAATTAAACAAATTTAAGCCTGATAATATTGGCCAAGCCTCAAGAATTTCAGGCGTTTCCTCTGCGGATATATCTGTACTTTTAATATATTTACATGAGTTAGAAAATAAATAATGTTTCATGTGAAACATTAAATTGGAGATTAATATGAATTATGAAAATGCTAGTAATCTTTTTTCAAAGATTAATATCAAATTAACAGACATTCAATTTGAACAATTTAATTCTTATGAAGAATTGTTAATAGATTGGAATGAAAAAGTAAATTTAACGGCAATAACCGATGATTATGATATTTGGTTAAAGCACTTTATTGATAGTTGTACTATTAATAAATATATAACAAGTAATTCAACATTAATTGATGTTGGTACAGGTGCTGGTTTTCCCTCTTTGCCAAATAAGATAATTGACACCAGTATTAAACTAACATTATTAGATAGTTTAAACAAACGTATTAACATTTTGAAAGATATTTGTGAAAAACTTAATCTTAATAATATTGATTTTGATCATAATCGTGCTGAAGATTTAGGAAATGACATCAAATATAGAGAAATGTTTGATTTTGCCACTGCACGTGCCGTTGCAAATCTTTCAACTCTTTGTGAGTATTGTCTTCCTCTTGTAAAAGTTGGTGGATATTTTATATGTATGAAAGGTTCAAACTGTGATGAAGAGATTGAAAATGCTAAAAGTGCAATTAAAACACTCGGTGCACAAATTAAATCAATTGAACGTATTACTTTACCATCATCAGATAATGAACGTACAATAATAATTATTGAGAAAATAAGCACTACTCCTTTAGAATATCCTAGAAAAGTAAATATAATAGTGAAAAAGCCACTATAAATATAGAAAAGCTATATATTAAAGATTGAAAAACAACCGCGTGCATTTGTTGGAATGTATATCGTAAGAGATTGTAGAAATTGTAGCATTGTTTTGAAATTTTAATATATAGCTTTTCTTAGTATAATAACTTCTTTATAATAATAAACACTTGCAATTGGTTTTCTAAATAAATATAATATTTTTGAATGACTTTTAATCTAATTTTTGGAGGAAAAAATGGGAAAAGTAATTGCTATTGCTAACCAAAAAGGCGGTGTTGGAAAAACCACAACTGCGGTAAATTTGAGTGCTTGCGTTGCACTTCAAAAAAAGAAAGTATTACTTATAGATGCAGATCCTCAAGGTAATGCTACATCTGGTCTTGGCGCAAGTAAAGAAATTGAAAAATCTACATATGACGTAATTCTAAGCGGCGAAGACATCAAAGCATGCTTACAAGAAAGCTCTGTAGAAGGATTATTTGTATGTGCATCAAACATCAACCTTGCAGGTGCAGAGATACAGCTAGTTTCAGAGATGTCACGCGAGTACAAATTAAAAGAAGCAATTGATAAAATTAAAAATGAATTTGATTTTATATTCCTCGATTGTCCTCCTTCACTTGGTTTAGTTACCTTAAATGCTCTTACTGCAGCTGATTCAGTACTAGTTCCTATTCAATGTGAATACTATGCACTAGAAGGCTTGGGTCAGCTTATGAGTACAATAGATTTGGTTCAAAAACGTCTTAATAAAAACTTAGAAGTTGAAGGTGTTGCACTTACAATGTATGATGCTAGAACCAATCTTTCAATGCAAGTAATTGAAGAAGTTAAAAAATATTTTAAAAATAAAGTTTATAGAACTATTATTCCTAGAAATGTTAAACTTAGCGAAGCTCCTAGTTATGGGCTTCCTATAGCACTTTATGATAAAAACTCAAAAGGCGCAAAAGCTTACGAAACATTAGCAAAAGAAATCGTAAAAAATAATAAAAATAAATAATTAGTCAACTAATTAAATTATAGTTAGTTAACTAATTAATTAGGAGGTATAAAATGGCAGGTATTAAAGGTGGTCTTGGAAAAGGTTTAGATGCATTATTTCCATCTAATGTTAATGTAGAATACCTTTCTTCTGACTCTAAAGATGCTATTGTTGAACTTAAAATAAATGATGTAGAGCCAAATATTAATCAGCCTCGTAAAACTTTTGATGATAAAAAGATAGACGAACTAGTTGATTCCATAAAAGCTCATGGAGTAATTCAGCCTATAATAGTTTCTAAAAAAGACAATTATTATGAGATAATAGCAGGTGAAAGAAGATGGAGAGCTTCAAAAAAAGCTGGACTTAAGACAATTCCTGCAATTATTAGAACATATGATGAGAAAAAGACTAGAGAAGTATCTTTAATTGAAAACATTCAAAGGGAAAATTTAAATGCATTAGAAACAGCAGAAGCAATTAAAGAACTTATGGAAGAGCATCATATGACTCAAGAAGAAGTGGCTAAAACTCTTGGAAAGAGCAGAAGTTCAGTTGCAAATACACTTAGAATCCTTAATGTAGACTCAAGAGTAAAAGAAATGATAGAACTAGGTCAAATATCTGAAGGTCATGCTAGAAGTATTGCATCTATAAAAGATCAAGAAAAGCAATATAAACTTGCTTTAGATATTATTAGCATGGATTTAAGCGTAAGAGATGCCGAAAAAGCAGTTCAAACAACAAATACAACTAGCAAAAACAACAAAAAGAGCAAGACAAAAGGCAAATTAGATATATTTACAAAAGATATAGAAAACAAACTAAAGGAGGCTTTAGGCACAAAAGTTAGTTTGAATGCGCAAACAAAGAGTAGAGGAAAGATAGTAATAGAGTACTTTTCACAAGATGAACTAGAAAGATTGCTAGATTTATTTGGTGTAGAGCTATAAAAAAGCAAAGGAGTAGTTTTATGAACGAAAGAAAAGGTATAGAAATACCTAAAGAAAGCCTAGATGAGTTAAATAAGGCAATGGAAGAGAAGGCAAAGAAGAAAAAACAACAAGTTAATCTAAAAAATTTAAAAGAAAATGTTGAAAAAAATAGGGGAAGAATTAAATAAATAATTGACAAAAAAGGCTACAGATGTTACACTATAAAGGCGTGTTGGAGAGGTGGTCGAGTTGGTTTAAGGCACCAGTCTTGAAAATTGGCGTACGGGTGACCGTACCGTGGGTTCGAATCCCACCCTCTCCGCCAATTGTATTAATGCAAAGATAATAGTGAAAGTTAATATTGGCGACCTATGGTCGCCATTTGAATATATTCGGAGACATACCCAAGTAGGCCGAAGGGGGCAGTTTGCTAAACTGTTAGGTCGGGTAACCGGCGCGAGAGTTCGAATCTCTCTGTCTCCGCCAAACTCATTGAAGAATTTCTTCAATGAGTTTTTTTATTCTTACGGAGATGCGAATGTTGGAGCTTTAATATGCTCTGTAATATTTTTGTATTTTTAAATTAACATTATTATAAAAAATATGTAATCAAAAATTAATATATACTATAAAAATACTCTAAACCTATTGCCGTAGCGGTTTAGAGCTCTTTTTTTTATCTTAAATACTTTGTAATGAAATTGTCGCTTTACTTTTTACTTATTTAAATAGATAATCTATATAGGCATATTGTATGTTGTTAAGGGCTTTGGAAAGCATTTTGGCACATACTTTAATTATAAAAATTCAAACTTAAGATGAGACTATTAGAAAAGAGGCAAGGTATGAAATATCAGTCTAGTATTAAAAAAATAATATTTTTAGCCTTGATGATTTTGCTGTGGGCAAATTCACAAAACATGTTTGTGGTTTCTGGAAGTGGTGGAAATACACACGTACACAGCTGGGGGTCGGCGACATGTACAAGACCAGCAACTTGTGGTATTTGTGGAGCTACTTCTGGAAGTGCGCTTGGACACAATATAGAAACAACTGGTTACACCGCAACGGGATCAACAATATCACATAGGGTTAATCGTTCATGTACAAGATGTGGTATGAATGCTGATGCTTCTGAAGCACATAGATGGGGAGGATGGTATACAGCTACTTCACCAACTTGTACTTCTGCAGGTGTTAGTGCAAGAAGTTGTGGAAGATGTGGACAAAGCGAAACATCTTCTATTCCAGCATTGGGACACTCTTGGAATTCAAGTTGGAGTACCAATGATAGTGCACACTGGCATGTATGTAATAGATGTTCGGCTACTAAAGATTATGGTAATCATGCAGACACAAACTACAATGGATATTGTAATACTTGTGGATATCAAATGTATCATTTAGTTACAATTCCAACAGTTACAGCGGGAGAATTTACATACAATGGACAAAATCAAAGTCCATCATTTTATAATCCAGACAGCTCACATACTTCAATAACAGGAAATACACAAGTTGATGCTGGAACATACACAGCAAGAATTACTCTTGCACATTCAAATGATAAATGGAGAGGCGAGTATTCCGCATCAAACACGTCAGCGAATGGTGCAAAAACATATACATGGAAAATTAACCAAAAACATATAAATGTTGTATGGGGAGAAATACAAGTTTTTGAAGCAGATGGAACAAATAAAATGAGAAGTGCTTCAGTAAACACAGGTGTTAATGGTGAAACAATGACAATTACTCTTACAACATATAGGTCACAAATTGGCCAGTATGCAGCACATGCAGCTGCTCAAGCTGTAACAGGAGGAAGAGCAAAAACAACAAATTACTATCTTGATAATGCAGATAGTACATTTAGAATAATTGATACAACAAAACCAAGTGTTACAGTAAATGCAAGTGGTACTACTTGGACTAATCAAAACGTAGTATTCACAATAAATGCAAGTGATGCAGGTACTGGTATTAAAAAACTAGAATATAGTATGGATACTGTTACATGGAGATCAGATTTTGATGCAGGCTCTACGACAACGAATGCAAAAAAGACATTTACTACTGACCAAAACAGTGTAGTATATTTTAGAGCAATAGATAACGTAGAAAATATAAGTGTGATACAAGGTCCATTTAAAATTCAAATAGATAAAACAGTTCCAACATTTACAATTGAAAAATCTCCAAATGGAGATTGGACAAATACAAGTGTAGATTTAAAAGTAGTTTCAAATGATAATATTGCTGTAAGTCAAATAAAAATTGGCGGTGAAACTCAAACTAACGCAGTAGACCTTGGAACAACAAATGGCTTGGTTACAAGTAAAGAAGCTACAAAAACATACACAGATAATCAAAACAATATTGCAATAGTAATTACAGACTTAGCTGGAAACCAAACAACAGGAACAGCATCGGTTACAAATATTGAAAAAATAAAACCTACAATTACAGTTCCAGGTGAAAACGCAGGAACAATTACAAACAATAAACAACAAATTGTTTTAAGAGACAATGTTGCTCCAAATTCAAAGATGAAATATATAGGTGTTTCAAAAACAAATGTTGAGCCAACCGTTTTGGGAACATCAGGTACAACATTAGGCGATCAACTAGATGTGTACTATCAAGTACCAAATAATGATGAAGTAACATTTAACTTTACATTTAGTGAAGAAGGAACATACACAATATTTGCTAGAGACCTAGCAGGAAATGTCCAAACAAAACAGGTTAATTTATCATATACAGATATTTCTTCTGATTCAAATATTCAAATTACTTTAAATCAAGAAAGACCATATTTGTATGATGGATTTTCGCATAACCCACAAGAAACAGTAAAAAATCTTAGAAGTGGAACCAATTTAGTAAAAAATGTAGATTACAAAGTTGAAATAACAGATAATGTTAATGCTGGAACAGCTACAGTTACTATAATTGGAATTGGTGAATATAAAGGAAGCAAATCTATAAATTTTGAAATTGCAAAAAGAGATTTAAATATTGTTCCAAATGAGGGACAAAACAAACTAAGAATGGTAAATGACCCTACATTTACATTTACATATAACAATCAAGTGGTAGGCGAAGTTCCTGAATTTTCTGGGGCACTTTCAAGAGATGCCAGTGAAGATGTTGGAACATACAATATTACACTTGGAAGTTTGACTCTAGTAGATAATGGACGCTTTTTAGCAAATAATTATCAAATAGTATTCACGTCGGGAATAGAATTTGAAATAAGTGAATTTTCGGGATTAAAAACTACTTGGAAAATTCCAGCAAATGGAACAGTAGTACTTCCTATTCCTGCAGGAGCATCAAATAAATATCAGATTTCTTGGGGTGATGGAAATTATGATAGCATTACAACACAAGCTTTTCCATCACACACTTACGAGAATACTGCCGAACAGGAATATACAATTATTGTTGCAGGAGATGTAAAGGTATTTGGATACATAAATGACGTTAAACCAACAACAACTAATACCGCTAGCAACTATGTATCATTTAATAATTATTTGGTAGGAATTCAAAGTTTTGGAGATATAAATGCATCAAGAATAGGATTTAGTTATTGTAGTAATTTAATAGGAACAATTCCAACATCAGAAAACTTTGACACTCTTACAAGTGCAGAAAACATGTTTAATGAATGTTCAAGTTTAACAGGACCTATACCAAATAATTTCTTATCGCATGCATCTGGTATAACTTCTGCTAAAAATATGTTTAATGGATGTTCAAGCTTAACAGGTACTTTAACAAATGAACTTTTTGCTGGCTGTAGTAAGATAATAAGCTTTGAAAATACATTTAGAGGATGTTCTTCTATAACTGGAAATCTTATTGATGACATGTTTAAAGATAGTGTTAAGGCTCAATCTTTTGCTGGTACATTTGCAAACATGTCAGGAATAAGAGGAGAAATTCCAAATAATTTATTTAGATATAATGTTGAAGCCAAAAACTTTAGCGAAACATTTGCAAATGATACAGGAATAACAGTAATAGGTGAAGATCTATTTAAAAACAATTTGCAAGCAACAAATTTTTATAGAACATTCTATAAAAATACGGGAATTAATAATATTCCAACAATGCTATTTAGAGATAATCCTATTGGAGCAATTTCAAATGAACCAAATTCAAAGAAAGACTTTAGAGGAACTTTTGAAGATTGTACAGGAGTTAGAGAAGCTCGCATAAATAGTAAATTTATTGGTATGGAAATGTTTAAAGGATGTACAGCATTAGAAAGAGTACTATTCTTAAATGCAATAGAAATTGGTGATGCTGCATTTTATGGTTGCAACAAATTAACAAATATTAAAGTGTCAAACAATAATTTTGCTGCAATCGGAGAAGATGTATTTGAATATACAGGTTCAAATCCACCTCTATTAACATATATAAATAAGCAAAACAGTTTGTTATTAGATTATGATTGGCCTGCAGATAATAGAATAATTGATACAAACGCACCTAAAGGAACAGTTCAAATTGTAAAAGATACATATCCGTTTACAAATACAGAAGAAGTTCAATTACAAATTACTTTAGAAGATGACATTTCAGATCCATCAAATTGTTATATTGCAATTCTAAATGATACAGCTTATAAAGAGTTTACACCTGAAGAAATTGCAAATGCAGCTAGTGCAAATGAATCATTAGAAGTATTTAATTGGGAACCATATGTAGAAAACAAGACATGGACATTAACAGCGGGTGATGAAGTAAAGACAGTATATGTATACTTTAGAGATGAAATGGGTAATATTAGTTTTGTTACACAAATACTAGATTTAGTACCTCAAGAATATACAATCACATATAAAACATCTGATTCTTCAGTACAAAATATGCCTCAAGCACAAAGTGCACCAATGGATCAAGATATTACAATTACAAATCAAAAACCAACTAAACCTAACAGAGGATTTATAGGTTGGTCAAAGACAGTAAATTCAACAAATGTTGATTACAGACCAGGAGATGTATATGTAGATAGAACTTCTATTGTGTTATATCCAGTATGGGTAGATGGCTATAATATGATTTACTATCCAAATGGAGGAGCAAATGCACCTTCTTCAGATAGAAAACAAGTAGGCGAACCATATACTATTTCATCACAAGTACCTACTAGAGAAGGTTATGATTTCCAAGGCTGGGCAAGAACAGGCACAGCAACAGTTGCAGAATATCAACCAGGTGATCAATATACAATAGATGAAAACACAATATTCTGGGCTGTATGGAAAATTCAAAAATATCAAATAACATTTAATGCTAATGGTGGAGTTCAATCAAGTTGTCCAGAAGGATTTGAAAAAGCATATGCACAAAGTGTATTATTATCAAAGACGATACCAGTAAGAGATGGATTTATATTTGAGGGATGGGCAAGAGATAATCCAAACGCAACATCTCCAAACTATTCGGTTGCCTCAATTCAAAATGAATCTGTAATGTTTGCTGAAAACTATTCATGTGTATTATACGCAGTATGGAGAGTTGGAGAATACAATGTATTCTTTAATGCAAATGGCGGATCAAATGCACCATCTTCTGGAAGAAAAATTGGTGGTCAACCATATATTATTCCATCACAAGTACCTACAAGAGAAGGTTATGATTTCCAAGGCTGGGCAAGAACAAGCACAGCAACAGTTGCAGAATATCAACCAGGTGATCAATATACAATAAATGAAAACACAACATTCTGGGCTGTATGGAAAATTAAAAAATATCAAATAACATTTAATGCTAATGGTGGAGTTCAATCAAGTTGTCCAGAAGGATTTGAAAAAGCATATGCACAAAGTGTATTATTATCAAAGACGATACCAGTAAGAGATGGATTTATATTTGAGGGATGGGCAAGAGATAATCCAAACGCAACATCTCCAAACTATTCGGTTGCCTCAATTCAAAATGAATCTGTAATGTTTGCTGAAAACTATTCATGTGTATTATACGCAGTATGGAGAGTTGGAGAATACAATGTATTCTTTAATGCAAATGGCGGATCAAATGCACCATCTTCTGGAAGAAAAATTGGTGGTCAACCATATATTATTCCATCACAACGACCAACAAAATGGGATAAAAATTTCGGTGGTTGGGCAACATCTAGTACAGCAACAGTTGCAGAATATCAACCAGGTGATGAATATACTAGAAACGAAGAAGTTACATTCTATGCAGTTTGGGTAAACTAAAAGGTTAACAATAAACTGTTATAAAAAAGAGATGAAAGAATTTATCTTTCATCTCTTTTTTGCATTTGTAGAATACTAGACAAAAAGGATAAAATATAGTATAAATAAATAGTGAAATTCATTAAATTGGAGGAGTACAAATGAAAAAAATACTTACGGCTTTATGCATTTTGGTTGTTATAGTTTTTGTATGCACAGCATGTGAATCTAAAAAGAATAATGAAACAGAAAACACAAACACAAACGATAATACAAATACAAACGCAAATACAAATGACATTTTACCAGAAGAAACAGAAACAAAAGATTATACAAATTCAAAAGAATTTAATAATGATACAAGTGTATCAAAATTATTTGGAAGCTTAAGTGAAGTTGCTGGATTAAATTCAGAGACAATTATGAAAAATACAGAAATAAACGAAAAATATGATTTTTCTAATTTAAAAGATATAGATTATCAAGTAAGATCAAAATTGTTTCCAAATGGATATGCAGAAGTTGCAATTATTAAATTAAAAAGTGCAGAACAAAACGTTGAAGCATTTAATTTAGCAGCTAAAAGAAAACAAAAGCTACAAGAAGAAAACTGGGGATTTGATGATGCATTATATCAAGTTGAACAAAAAGACGGAATACTATTTATAGCATATGCACCTAATTCAGCAGAAATATTAAAAGCTTTTGAAGATTATATGAATAAATAATAAGAGGTATAAAATGAGTAAGAAAGCAAAAATAAATATAATTAGTAGACTAATTATATTAGCCATTCTATTAATAATTATTTTCACAATTAAAGGTTGCGTTGGAAAGAATAAAAATATTCAAGAGAACAATAATGAAACTACATCTGGTGATAATCATATCGAAAATAATTTGCCTGATGATAATTTAAACGAACAAAATAACGAATTATCTCAATCACAAATAGATTCTACAGAAGAATTTATAAGAAAATTATCTACGGAAGAACTACTTCAAGGTTATACAATCTACAAAGACGAAGATTTAATAAAGCTTTATAATTTAGAAGATGTTTCTTTACCAAGAGGAGTTGCTTTCATAAAAGAAACAAAAGAATCATATAGCGAAGTAGCAATAATAAGATCTGAAAACAAAGAAGAAGAGGATAAACTATTACTTAAGCTAGTTGCAAGAAATGAAGCCATAAAAGCCGAAAAGAGTGCCACTTATGGCTCTGCTGTATCAGATAGAGAGTATATTAGCATGAAGCGTTTTAGAAACGGAACATGCGTATACATATTATCACCACAAAAACTAAATTTTGAAGACTTGTTATTTGAAGATTATATAGATTTTTAATACTAAGTGTCGTCAATTTGACGACACTTTTTTGTTAGGTGCAAAACAATTATTTCCGTAGGTGTTCAAGAAGATTTAAAAATAAGCAATATATATGTAACATTTGAAAAATAAAAGCAACGAAATTGATAAGTTTTTTTAATAAAGCGTTAATTTTCAAAACAAAAAAATGGTCAATCAAAGTTCCGTAAAGGATTTTAAGTTACAAATATCTCCAAACCCTTAATAATAGGGCTTTTGGAGATTTTTTCGTGTTTACTTTTATTTCAAACAAAGATATATTATTTCAAAGAAAGAACTAATGGGATAACTATGCCCAAAACACGAATAGGAGGTGGTAAGGCTTGAATTGGATTGAACTGAATAAACGCACTCTGAGAGGGCGTCTTTATGACGAGCCTTATCATCATTTTCGAAAGTGCGATGAAAAAATTCTTGAAGAAACGAAAGACAAGAACAATTTTGGGAGGAAGACCATGAGAAGTAAGCTAATAAGCGCTATGATATTAATATTTACACTGGTTGCGATGATAACAACAGCATTTGCAGATTCACCAATAAGTTCCAGTGTACTTCTGGATACAACACAACCAACATCAACAGGAATTTCATTTGGAGCGGTAGCAGACGATAACAAAGTCATACTAACTGCAGCAGGATTAAGCGATGGCACCAATGGAACAGGAATTAAACAAGTTGATTGGGAATTAAAATTTGGCTCAGACGTTGTGTTAACAAAGTCAAACACATACACTTCGCCAATAACAGGTACTGTGTCAGAAGAATACACAATCACTCAAAGAGGAAGTTATACGCTTACAGTTACGCTTACTGACTGGGTTAATAACTCTCAAACATACACAAAAACTCAAAATCTTTCGAAAATTGGTAGTGGTTATTTAACAATCGATAGCTGGATGCAAGGAGAAGATCCAAAAGTACCACAATTCGGTTCAAGTACTAACAGCACAACAGGTGTTGTTGTAGAATATAAACTTCGTAATGCGGCTGATTCAACGTATACAACTCAAGGACCAGTTTATGAAGTTGCAGATTATACAGCAAGAGTTATATTCCCTGAAACAGGGCTATACGATACTTTGACAATAACAACTAACTTTGCAATTACACCATTTACAGAAGCACCTAATGTTCACATTTTGAAAGATACAAAGGCACCAACATGTGCTGGAATAGATTTTGGTGCACTAAGTGATGCCAATGTAATTAGAGCAACAGTTTATGGCATGTATGATGGACCAATGGGTTCGGGCGTTAAGATGACAAAATGGATTGTAAGAGATAGCAATAACAATATCATTTACACTTCAGTTGATTCAGCACACACATATGCGACAGACACAACTACAGACTACATAGATATCACAGTTTCAACTGCTGGCATACATACTTTAGAACTTGAAATAATTGACTTCTATGGAAATTCAACAAAGACATCTCAAAAACATAACTTTGAAACCGATCCATCGATAGGTAACTACTTCGCCACTGTAGATGTTTCAAGAGGATTAAATGCAACACTTGCACAATCAAGATATGTGTATGCAGGTGAAGCAATTACACCAACCATAGTTGTTAAAGATGCAGTAACAAATGCAGAACTAACATTAGGCACACATTACACAATTACATACTCAAATAATACTAACGTTGGAACAGCAACTGCAATAGTTAGAGGAAAAGGATTATATAAAGACGTTATCACATTGTCTTTTGAAATATACAAGAGAGAAATAACAGTAACAGCACAAGATAAGACAAAGAATTATGGATCTCCAAATCCAACATTAACATATACAGTAACTGGAACTGCAAATGGAGAAGTTGCAGCATTTAATGGTACGCTTACAACAAGATGTACAACAACTTCTACAGCTGGAGATTATCCAATAACAATAGGCACACTAGCTATGAAAACTAGTGGATTGTTTAAACCATCTAATTACACGATGAAATTTGTTCCAGGTACTCTTCATGTTGGAACAGAATTCATGACAGTAAATTCAGCAGGATATACAGGTGCTTATGATGGTGCACCTCATGGAATTACAGTTAATGTAGTAGTACCAGATTCTGGCTATACAGTAAGATATGGCTTAACAGAAGGCACATATAATCAAACAACATCACCAACAAGAACAGATGCTGGTGAAACAGTTGTATACTTCCAAGTAACAGCAGATGGATATAACACATATACTGGAAATGAAAAGATTACAATTACTCAAAAATCATTTAGAGATAGTTCAATTACATGCACTCTAAATCCAACATTGTTCACATATAATGGTCAAGAAAGAAGACCAACTGCAACTGTAAAAGATGGAGAAACTACATTAGTACAAGATAGAGATTATACAATTACGTATGTAAATAATATAAATGCTGGTATAGCAACAGCTATTATTAGAGGAATTGGAAACTATACTGGAAAGATAGAAAAAGAATTTACTATTACAAGAGTAAATATAAGAGTTACACCTGACGAGTTATCAAAAGTATTTGGTCAAGAAGATCCAATATTAACATATACATATTCAGGTGCAGTAAACTCTGAAATTGCAAACTTCAATGGATACTTAAGCAGAGAACCTGGTGAAGATGTTGGTCAATATGACATTACAAGAGGAACATTAATACTTCTATCAGCAGGAAACTTTAATTCACAAAACTATAGCATAGATTTTGTTACAGGAAAGAAGTTTACAATTACATCAAAATCATTAAATGATAGTCAAATAACAGCAAGCTTAGATGATAATATATTTGAATATGATGGAACAGAACACAAACCAGTTCCTACAATTCTTGATGGTAGTACAGAATTAATTAATGAAGTAGACTTTAGACTAGAGTATACAGGCAATAAGAATGTTGGAAACGGAACAGTAACAGCAATAGGTATTAATAACTATACTGGATCATTATCATTCCCAATTACTGTTACACCAAGAAGATTAATCGTAACGCCAGATGCTGGATTATGGAAATATCCAGGAACAGCAGACCCAACATTAACATACACAGTACTTAACACAATTGTAGGTGAAACACCAGGATTTAATGGAGCTCTTACAAGAGAACCGGGTGAGGTAGAAGGAGAATATGAAATATCTCAAGGCACACTTGCATTGACAAATAATTCACCATTCTTAGCAAGCAACTACACATTCACTGTAACAACTGGAAGAAAATTCACAATTGTTGCACGTACGTTTACAAGTGTTACAACAGAACCATCAACATTTGAATATGATGGAACTTTCCACACACCAAGAGCAATAGTATATGATGGTTCAACATTGTTAACATTAGGCACACATTATACTGTTACATATAGTGATAATAAAGATGCCGGCACAGGTCACGTAATGGTATCTGGCTTGGGCTCTTATACGGGAGTTTCATATATTGCAGACTTTACAATTACACCAAGACCACTTCGTATTAAAGCTGATGATAAAATAAAACAATATAATACAGAAAACCCAATATTAACATATCGAGTATCAAACGCAGTTACAGGAGAAACTCCACTATTTGTAGGTTCACTTGCAACAACATGTGTAACTAATTCTCCAATAGGAACATATCCAATTAGAATAGGAACATTAACACCAATTACAAATGGTGCATTTAAGAGTTCAAACTATGAAGTAGAATTTACACAAGGCACATTAACAGTTACAAATAGAATGATGGATGTAGTTGTAACTGGATTTGACGGACCATATGATGGTCAACCACATGGAATTACAATTCAAGTAGTAGAACCAGTTGGACTATACAATATTACATATAGAAATGGTGCGGGCAATTATACAATAACAACTGCACCAACACGTACAGAAGTTGGTAGAACAACTGTATACTTCAAGATTTCTTGTGATGGTTACCAAGATTATTATGGCAATGCAGATATCAATATTTATGCTGCAGAATTTGCAAATGCAATAGTTCAAATAGAACAAAATGAGTATATATATAATGGATTAGAAAGAAGACCAGGTGTTACAGTAGTATTAAACTCTGCAACTCTTCGTCAAGGCACGGATTATAGTGTAACTTACGAAGATAATATTGATGCAGGTACTGCAAAAGTTATTGTAACTGGTATAGGTGGATATGCTGGAACAGGTTCAAAGATAGAAAGATTCTTAATTAAACCTGCACCACTAGTAATTAAACCAAGTGGAAATTACTCAAAGATTTATCAAGATGCGGACCCTACATTTAATTATATTGTAGAAGGATTGCAAAATAATGAAGTGCAAGGAAGCACAGGTAAGCTTTCAAGAGATTTAGGAGAAGATGTTGGCACATATGAAATAAATAGTATAGGTACATTAACACTAACAGCGAATGGAAGATTTAAGACATCCAACTATTCAATTTCGTTTGAAAGAAATAATAGCTACTTAACAATTAATCCTAGAGATATTTCTACAGGAACAGCGACATTTAATGAAGAATATGTATATTCTGGAAATGAAATTACACCAGTACCTTCATTAGTAGTAAATAATACTTCATTATTAGTAGATAGAGATTTCACAATTACATATTCAAATAATGTAAATGTTGGAACAGCTCAAGTAATAATGACAGGTATTGGAAACTATACTGGTACAAAGACAGGCTCATTTACAATAAGTAAAGCAAACTTTGAAAGATTTAAAGATTATATGACTGTAACTTTAAATCCAATAGTATTTACTTATGATGGAACACCAAAAGAACCAGATACATATGTAACATTCTTTGGAAAAGAATTAATTAGAGATACAGATTATACGGTAAGTTATCTAAATAACGTAGAAGTTGGAGATAATACTGCTATAGCTGTAATCACTGGTATTGGTAACTATGAAGGAACATTAAGACCTACATTTAGTATCTTGCCAGTTACGATAGATGATTTAGAAGCGGAAGGTTACACAATCGAATTAAGTCAAACAAGATATGAATATGATATGACTCCAAAGGAACCAAGAGTATTAAGATTTGTAACTTCAAGTGGAAAAGTACTATCACAAGGAGTAGATTTTGAAGTAACTTATGAAGACAATGTTTATGTAGGAATTGCAAAAGTAATAATAACAGGCATTGGTCATTACTCTGGAAGAATAGAAGTTGGATTTGAAATTTATAAAACAACACCAATTCTTACATTAGAAGATAAAATCGTTGCATATAGTGGCGGTGGACACACGATAGATAGAGCTACTATTACAAAGATTTATGGCTATGGTGGAGACTTATCATCATATACAGCAGAAAGTATGCTAGTTTATAACTACTACGCAGATAGTGGACTTGCAACAAGATTAAGTGCACCTCCTCAAGAAGAAGGTACTTACTATGTACAAGCATACTTACCAGGAGATGCTAACCATAATGAATCATACTCAAATGTTGTAAGATTAATAGTATTTGGTAGACCAACACCTCCAATAATAACCGGAAATGATGGTTCAAGAATAATCCCTGATGGCGGAACAGTTCATGATGAAATCTTCATTAATATTTATGGTAGTGAAGTTTCAATAGCAAATGATGTTTTAATAAGATATCTATATAGCTTAGATGGAAACACATGGTTTAACTACTCTGAAACTCTAAGATATACAGAAGGAACAATTACGGTTTATGCAAAAGCATATGTAGTAGATGTACCTACATTAGTTTCAGATATTTCTACATACACAGTAACAATAGATAGAACACCACCAGAAGAATCTGACCCAATAATTGACGAAGAACAAGAAAGTGTTGTAATAGAAATTGAAATCCCAGATGATGAGATTACAGAAATTTATGTTACAGAAGACCCTGACTACGTTCCAGATGATGACGACGATTGGCTAGATGTAGACAACGATGATGGTGAAGATGATAAGACAATCTTTGAAACTTCTCAAGGTGATGGTGAAAAGACATTATACATTTGGGAAAGAGATAAAGCTGGAAATATGGTTGGACCAATTGTTAAGACCACTTGGTTAAATGCTATTAGAATTGGTAACCTAAATGATAACAAGACAAACTTATACTTCAAAGTAACTGATAAATTCTTACATACATCGAATATTAGAGCTAGTGATATAGCTTTACAAGTAAATGGATTTGATTCAACAGGAAGTGTTACAGACTTATCTAGAGTAGCAATTCAAAATGATCCAAATGATGGATATAAATACACAGCTGTAATTGAAGACGTAACAGGTGATGGAAATCTAACATTTAGTTTAGATAAATATCTAATCTACGATAGAGCTTGGAACCACATTTCAGATGAAAATCAAATTGTAGAAGTAAAAGATATAACAGTAGATAATACATTGCCAATCTTAAGAGTAACTGTAAATGGTAACGAAGCACAAGTTTATGTAGAAGACGAACATCTACAAGCTTTAATGTTAAATGGTGCAATCGTTGGAAGACTAAATGGTGAATACACAATTAAACTAAACAATGGTAAGAATAAGATTGTTGCAATCGACTCTTATGGAAATGATGTATCACAAGAACTACAAAACTTTATAACATACATAGATTTAAGTTCTGTACCAAATGATCCTGAATTATATCATGGAATGAAAGCACTATATTATACAGGTGGTTATGAAAACGTAGTTGGATACTTTACAGATAGTATGTATTCATACGACACAATAGGTGAAAACTCTGAAAATACTATATCTAAATGGGCTAACGCAAGAACTGAAGATGGAAGCTCATGGGTATGGATACCAAGATTTGCATATAAGCCTGTATACTATACAGATGCATCAATGAGTGTAATAAGTGAAGACCCAACAGAATTTATAGACTATGACGTAATATTCTTAAGAAAGAGATCAAGCACAGAATATATAGACAAAAATGGAATTATTCATCCACTTCCAGAAGGATACATTGTAGCAGATGCATTCACAATGGATAAAGGTGCAGGATATGAATTAACAGGATTCTGGATATCTAAGTATGAAATATCTAGAGAAGATTCAATGGATGATGGTGCAACATGGGAAGCATCTACAAAACCTTTAGGTGGAGGAAATGTATTAACATCAAACACAATAAGAGCTGTATCTAAAGCAGATAGAACTCCTTGGAGAGGTATTGATGTTTCTAATATATTCGATAACGCTAAATCAATGAACGTAAAAGCTGGTTCTAGAATGATGAGAAACAGTGAATACGAAGCAACATTGTTATTAGGTCTTTCTGAATATGGTAGAAATGGCGATTATATAGCTACAGATGATTCTATAAATACAGGAAGCGAACCAGGAACTTCTACAACAGGAAACATCTATGGTGTATTTGACATGATAGGTGGAAGTTGGGAATATACAGCAACATACTTAGAAGGAAGTCCATCTTTAGAAATATATTCATCATCAATGATTAATTCAACTAAAGCTGGAGAAAAACAAGTAATTACATCTGCAGATATAGAAAACTTCATATATTCTAGTGCTGAAAAAGATGTAATAACAAGAACAAACCTAGAAAGCCCATATCTAACTTCATATGTAATATATAGAGGATTAGATTACACTTCTGAAGATATGTCTGTAGAAAGTATACCTGTAGGTGGAACACCAGATTCAAGAGTAGGCTTTAGAGCTGTGTTAGTAGATGATGGCACAATAGTAAGTGATGACTCGAACTCAGAACCAAATACATCTGGAGATGGAATTAGAGTTACTCTAGATGGTAATGGTGGAACGAGTGCAGAAGGACCAATTAAGATTGTTTATGCATCAAGTGTGTCTCCATTTACATTGCCTTCTGAAAATACATTCTTTAAGGACGGATATATAATAGCAGGATGGTCAAGAGAAGCAGACACAAGTCCAACAGATACAAGCAATTACTATCCTGTAAATACAACAACAAGATTAGAAGAAGACACATATTTATATGCTATTTGGAAGAAAGCAGATGCCTTATTCTTAGATGGTGCATCATTTAACTCAAAGATTAAGAAGTTGGCAGGAAATAGTGGAGCAACAGCGTCAACTATAGATACAACAATTAAGAAAATTGAGTGGACAGATGTAGAACCATCAGCTACCAACAAGACATCTGACCATATAGTTTCAAGCAATCTATCAGGAAATCCAATATATGCATGGATTGAAGGAGATAGCATTAAACTATATACAGAAGCTTCAATAGCATTCACAAATGCAAATGCACAAAGTATGTTTGCAAACTTAAGTGAAGTTACATCAATAGATTTATCTAAAGTACGTACAAGCAAATCTACAACATTTGCAAGTATGTTCAGTGGATGTAACAAACTTGCAAACTTAGACCTAAGCAAATTTGACACAAGTAATGTAACAAATATGTCTTGGATGTTTAATGAAGCAAGTAGATTAGCAACAATAGATTTAGAGAACTTTGACACAAGCAAAGTAACACATATGACAGGCATGTTTAACGGATGTGAAAATGCAACAACAATCAATGTAAGTGGATTCAACACAAGCAAAGTTGTAAGCATGGAACAAATGTTTAAAGATTGTGCAAAAGTTACGGAATTAGATGTAAGAAGCTTTGACACTAGAAAAGTTGCAACCATGAAGAGTATGTTTGCAGGAGATGTAAAATTAAATACATTAAATCTAAGCGCATTCAATACATCTAACGTAACAGATATGTCAGAAATGTTTATGGATTGTGCAAAACTTCCAAGTATAGACTTAAGAAGCTTTGATACAAGTAGAGTAACAAATATGTCATGGATGTTTAGCGGTTGTAATACAGTAGATAGACTAAGTCTAGCTAACTTTAATACAAGTAAAGTTACAAACATGACAGGAATGTTTAATAACTGCGAAAATGCAACAGTAATTGATGTAAGTGGCTTTAACACATCAAAAGTTACAAACATGTCTCAAATGTTTGCTAACTGTTCTAAAGTTACAACACTTGATGTTGTAAACTTTAACACAGGTAATGTTACTACTATGGAATCAATGTTTGAAAACTGTAGAAAAGTTGCAGTATTAGACACAGGAAACTTTAACACAACTAAAGTAACAAATATGGCAAGAATGTTTGCTGTTTGTGAAACTATATCTACATTAGACTTAAGAAGTTTTGTAACAAACAGAGTAACAGATATGTCAGAAATGTTTATTGGTTGTACGAACATTGAAAAGATATTAGCTTCTACAAACTTTACAACAAACAATGTAACTAGTGACACAAATATGTTCTTATATTGTATTAAGATCAATGGTGGAAGCGGAACAGTATATGATTCAAATCATATAGATAAATTATATGCAAGATTAGATGGTGTAAATAATCTAAATGGTTACTTCTGGAATGTAATAGAAGGATATGTAGACCCAGGACCATTATCTCAACATACAATTAGATATGATGGAAATGGTGGAACAGGAGTACCACCAAATGGTATTAAAGTATTTGGTTCACTTTATGAAATTCCAAACACAGTACCTACAAAACTTGGAAGCACTTTTTTAGGTTGGGCCCTTTCTCCACTTGCAGAAGAAGGAAGTTATCAACCAGGAGATTACTATACAGAAGATGTAGATACAACATTCTATGCTATTTGGTACACAGTTACATATGATGTAATATATGATGCAAATGGTGGAGATGAAGCATCTTTACCTGAGCCAGGATTGAAGATAGAAGGAATAGATTATCAAATTCCTAATATAATACCAACAAGAGATGGATTTACATTTGCTGGTTGGGGATTATCTGATGAAGAATCTACAAATATTACATGGACATTAGCATATATTCAAAACGGAACAGCATTCTATACAGAAGATGTAGATGTAGTACTATACGCTAAATGGACACCAAATATTTACAATATAACATATGATGCTAATGGGGGAATAGGTGGCCCTGCAAATGGAATCAAGTATGGTGGACAAACATACGTAATTCCAGATGATGAGCCAACAAGAACAGATTATATATTCATTGGTTGGGCAACTTCTGCTTCTGGATTTATAGTAGACTATTATCCAGGTGATGAATATACAACAAACGCAGATTTAACATTGCATGCAGTTTGGAAGAAAGATGAAGCAATATTCTTACCGGGTTATACTTTTAATGGAAAGATAAAGACTTTGGCTGCAGGAACAAATAAGAGTTATTATGCAGAAGACACCCTAATTACAGGTGTTGTATGGTCTAATGTAGCACCAACCGTTTTAAATATGCAAGCAGAAAATATTGTTTCTACAGATGACTCCGCTTGGCCAATCTATGCATGGTTTGAAAATGATCAAATTAAGCTATATTCTAAAGCTTCGAAGAGATTTGTAAATGAAAATGCAGCGGATATGTTTGCTAAGTTAGAAGCAGCAACCAAAATAGAAGCAAACAAAATGGATACAAGATACGTCACTAACATGGAGGGTATGTTTAGGGGAGCAGGATCTAGAGCACAAATATTTGATATAGGAGATTTATCTTCTTGGGATACATCAAATGTAAGAACTATGGAAGAGATGTTTGCTGCTACAGGCGCGCAGGCTACAACCTTTAAATTGATTGGTCTATCAAATTGGGATACATCAAATGTAGAAGGTATGGGCGCTATGTTTGCTGGCGCAGGACAATCTGCAACAACATTTGAATTAGATTTATCTGGTTGGGATACATCTAATGTACATGATATGTACTCTATGTTTAATAATGCAGGATATAGTGCACCAATATTTGATATAGGAGATTTATCTTCTTGGGATACATCAAATGTAGAAGATATGGGCTTTATGTTTGCTTTTGCAGGACAATCTGCAACAACATTTGAATTAGATTTATCTGATTGGGATACATCTAATGTACTTAATATGGGCTCTATGTTTGTTAACGCAGGACAAAATGCAACAACATTTGAATTAGATTTATCTGATTGGGATACATCTAATGTACTTCATATGAACTCTATGTTTAATAATGCAGGAAAATTTGCAACAACATGGAATATTGGTGACTTATCAAGATGGAACACATCAAATGTAGAAGATATGGGTGGTATGTTTGCTTTTGCAGGACAGAATACAACAACATGGAATATTGGTGACTTATCAAGATGGAACACATCAAATGTAGAAGATATGAATGGTATGTTTTGGTGTGCAGGACAAAATGCAACAACCTTTGAATTAGATTTATCTGGTTGGGATACATCAAATGTAGAAAATATGGACTGGATGTTTGCTTGTGCAGGACAAAATGCAACAACATTTGAATTAGATTTATCTGGTTGGGATACATCAAATGTAAGAACTATGGAAGAGATGTTTGCATATGCAGGATATAACGCAGCACCATTTGAATTAGACTTATCAAGCTGGGATACATCAAATGTTTCTAACATGGAGGAAATGTTCTATGAATGTAGAAAAGTTGAAAAGATATATGCTTCAGATAAGTTTGTAACAACACAAGTAACAGTTTCATACAATATGTTTGATGGTTGTTTGTCAATAGATGGTGGATTGGGCACAAGATATAGAGCATCAAATCCAAAGGATAAGACTTTTGCACATTTAGATGGAGGATTTTTAAATCCAGGATACTTCTATCATCCACCTGTAAGCACAACATTCTTACCAGGAACAACATTTAATGGCAAGATAAAGACTTTGGCTGCAGGAAATAATGTAGGCTATACAACATTAGATAGTTTGATAAAAGGAGTTGTTTGGTCAAATGTACCACCAACATCAGCAAATGCTAGTGCTGCAAATATTGTTTCTACAGATGACTCAGAAATTCCAATATATGCATGGTATGAAGACGAAGTAATAAAATTATACACAGCTGCTTCAACAGTATATGTAAATCAAAATGCAAGTTATATGTTCTATGGCTTAAGATCGGCTACAGAAATAGAAATGAATGATGTAAATACAATAAACACAACAAACATGA
This sequence comes from uncultured Clostridia bacterium, assembly GCA_947164995.1. Taxonomy (GTDB): domain Bacteria; phylum Bacillota; class Clostridia; order TANB77; family UBA1234; genus RGIG6105. The sequence goes on along the minus strand of CAMUYU010000001.1, from coordinate 60,127 downwards.
ACTATATGTTTGGTTATGCAGGTTACACAGCACCAACATTTGAAGTAGATTTATCTTCTTGGGATACGTCAAGTGTAACTAACATGGCTCATATGTTTGATTCTACAGGTTATACAGCAACAACATTTGATTTAGGAGACTTAAGTTCTTGGGATACATCAAAAGTAACCGATATGAATTATATGTTTGGTTTAACGGGCTTTATGGCTCCAACATTTGACCTAGGAGATATAGGTTCTTGGGATACATCAAAAGTTACCAATATGAGCTTTATGTATTATTACGCAGGTTATAGTGCACAAACATTTAATATAGGAGATTTGTCAGGTTGGACAACTTCTAATGTAACCGATATGAGCTATATGTTTGGCTTAACAGGTTATACTGCAACAGAATTTGATTTAGGCGATTTATCTTCTTGGGATACATCAAATGTTAATAATATGAGTTGCTTATTCTACTTTGCAGGATACACAGCACCAACATTTAACATAGGCGAATTAGCAACTTGGGATACATCAAATGTAACCAATATGAGTTATCTATTCTTTGGTACTGGAGCAGGCACATCAACATTTAAGTTAGACTTATCTTCTTGGGATACATCAAATGTAACTACTATGGCTGCAATGTTGAGCTTAGCTGGTTATAGTGCAACAACATATGATTTAGGCGATTTATCTGGTTGGAATATATCAAATGTACTAGATATGAACTCTATGTTTGCTAGTGCAGGATATAGTGCACCAATATTTGATATAGGAGATTTATCTTCTTGGGATACATCAAATGTTACAGATATGCGTTACATGTTTAACAACTCAGGATATAATTCATCAACGTATACACTAGATCTATCAAGTTGGGATACATCAAATGTAATGAATATGGCACACATGTTTAGCTGGGCTGGTTATAACGCAACCACATTTGGATTAGATGTATCTGGATTAAACACATCAAAAGTAACTGACATGAGCAATATGTTTAATAGCACAGGTTATAATGCAACAACATTTGAATTAAACTTATCAAGTTGGGATACATCAAGAGTTACAAATATGGATTCAATGTTCTACAATTGTAGAAAAGTTGAAAAGATATATGCTTCAAATAACTTTGTAACAACACAAGTAACATCTTCAACTAATATGTTTGATAAATGTTTATCTGTAATTGGTGGACTTGGAACAACATATAATGAGTCAAATCCAAAAGATAAGACTTATGCACATTTTGATGGTGGTACAGCAAATCCAGGATACTTCTGGAGAATAGCTGCAAGCACAACATTCTTACCTGGAACATCATTTAATAGTAAGATAAAAACTTTGGCTGCTGGGACGAATAAAACATATACAGCAGTAGACACATTAATAAAAGAAATTATTTGGTCAGATACAGCACCAACATCTGCTAATATGCAGACAGCAAATATTGTTTCTACTGATGATTCAGGAGTACCAATATATGCATGGTTTGAAGATGGAACAATAAAATTATATACTGATGCAACAACCAAATATTTGAATGCAAATTCAAGCTATATGTTTAACAATTTACAATCAGCTGAAGGAATAGAATTTAGCAATGTAAATACAACCAGAGTTACAAATATGCAAAGCATGTTTGGATTCTTTGGATATAATTTAGATAGTATTAGTTTGGATATAGCAAACTGGGATACTTCTAACGTAACGACTATGCAATCATTATTCTCAAGTGCAGGATATAATGCAAGCTCTTTCAATGCAGATTTAACAAACTGGGATACATCAAGTGTCACAAATATGGGCTCTATGTTTGGTAGTACAGGACATAATGCTATGTCATTTAATCTTGGTGACTTATCGGGATGGGATACATCAAATGTAACATACATGGGGACTATGTTTTCAGGTACCGGATATAAAACGACTGAATTTAGCATAACTGGCTTATCAGAATGGGATACATCTAATGTTATCAATATGAATTCAATGTTTTATTGTACTGCACATGATTCAGCTTCATTTAATATTGACTTATCAGATTGGAATGTATCAAAAGTTAAAGATATGACATGGATGTTTGCTTTATGCGGATCTAACGCAACAACATGGAGCATAGGAGATTTGTCTGGATGGAGAATGTCAAGTGCAACTACTGTATATCAAATGTTTGAAAGTGCTGGTCAAAAAGCAACAACGTGGAACATTGGCGATTTATCTGATTGGGATGTTTCAAAAGTTGAAAATATGGGTGGTATGTTCATTGGCGCTGGAGAATACGCATCAGTATGGGATATTGGTGATATATCAGAATGGAATACATCAAATGTAACTAATATGTCAGGTACATTTGGAAGGGCAGGTTATAATGCAACTACATTTGATTTAGATTTGTCAGGATGGGATACTTCAAAAGTAACTACTATGTCTGGTATGTTTGCAAATGTAGGCCGTGAAAAAGCAACATCCGTCACATTGGATTTATCAGGATGGGATTTATCAAGCTTAACCAATATGTCTGAAATGTTCACTTATTTTGGAGCTTCAAGAGCAACAACATATAGTATAGAAGGAATAGAAAGCTGGGATACATCAAATGTAACCAATATGGAAAAAATGTTTAGTTACGCTTTGGGAAGTACACAATCATTTGATTTTGATTTTTCAAGCTGGGACACATCAAGTGTAACTAATATCATTAGTATGTTTTACTTTACAGCTAAAAATGCAACATCGTTTAGACTAAATTTAGAAGGATGGAATTTATCAAACGCAGATAGCTTAAAAAATATGTTTGAAATGGCTGGATATAATTCAACATCTTTTGAACTAAACGTATCTAATTGGAATACTTCAGGCATAGCAAATATGTATCATACATTTGCTTTTATGGGATGCAGTTCAACATTATTTGATTTAGATTTATCTAGTTGGGATACATCAAGTGTAACTAGTATGAATGGTATGTTCGAGCAGTGTAGAAGACTAGAAAAGATATATGCAAGTGACAACTTTGTAACAACGAATGTAACGACTTCAGTAGATATGTTTGATGCTTGTTCAAATATTAAAGGCGGTATGGGTACAGTTTATAATGTTGCAAATCCAAAAGATAAGACTTATGCTCACATCGATGGTGGTACAGCAAATCCAGGATACTTCTGGAGAGTACCAGCAAATACAACATTCTTACCTGGAACAACATTTAATAGCAAGACTAAGACCTTAGCTAGCGGAACAAGTACTTATTTTACTGTAAGTGACACATTAATAAAAGAAATAGTATGGTCTGCTACAGCACCAGTAGCATCAAATATGCAAGCTGCTAATATAGTTTCAACTGATGATTCGGAAGTTCCAATTTACGCGTGGTTTGAAGACGAAAAAATCAAATTATATACAGAAGCGTCAAAAGTATATATGAATGCAAGTGCTCGATGCATGTTTTATAACATGAATAATGCAGCCTATATTGATATGAATAGAGTTGATACAAGTAATGCAACAGATATGTATGGTATGTTTTATAGTACTGGTAAAAATGGCTCTACATTTAATGTTGATGTATCAAGTTGGAATGTATCAAACGTAACAAATATGCAAAATATGTTCTATTATGCAGGACAAAATGCAACAACTTGGAGTGTCGGTAATTTATCTGAATGGAACACAGCAAACGTTACTAATATGAGTAGCATGTTTGATCATGCTGGTTATAATGCAACAACATGGACTTTGGGTGATTTATCAGAATGGGATGTTTCAAATGTTACAACGATGTATATGTTATTTGATTTTACAGGAAGAAATGCAACTTTATGGAGCGTAGGTGACCTATCAGAATGGAACATATCAAAGCTTAAAAATGCATCTAAGATGTTTGAAGAAACTGGAAAAAATGATACTTCATGGAGCATAGGTGATTTATCAGGATGGGATACATCACAAATTACAGATATGAGTAGTATGTTCTCGCAAGCAGGATACAGTGCAAACACATTTACTTTGGGTGACTTATCAGGATGGGATACATCAAACGTAACCAATATGAGTGCATTGTTTAATGGAACGGGATTTAATTCAACCACATGGTCAGTTGGAGATCTTTCGGGCTGGAACACAGCTAATGTAAAAGATATGTCTAGCATGTTTGGTGCAACGGGACATAGTTCAACCACATGGTCAGTTGGAGATCTTTCAGGATGGATTACATCTAGTGTAACTAATATGTCAAATATGTTTGGCGGTTCTGGATATGCATCAGCAACATGGTCTGTTGGAGATATTTCCGGATGGAATACATCGAATGTTAAAAATATGAATTATATGTTCCGTAATACAGGATATAGTGCATCAACATTTGATTTGGATTTGTCTGGCTGGGATACATCAAGTGTTACGAGTATGAGACAAATGTTTAATGGAACTGCTAGACAAGTTTCGACATTTGATATAGGTGACATTTCGGGCTGGAATACATCAAATGTTGAAGATATGGAAAGAATGTTCAACGAAGTATGTGAAAATGCTACATCATGGAATATACATGATTTGTCAGGCTGGGATATGTCAAGTGTTACTAATATAGCTTATATGTTTATGGACTCATTTAAGAATATACAAAACGTTGATTTCGATTTATCAGGTTGGGATTTATCAAATGTTACTGGCGGTTATATGGATGGATTGTTTAGAGGAGCATTCAACAATGCATCATCTATTAAACTAGATTTATCTGGATGGCAATTCTCTAATGTAAGTTTAAGATGGATGTTCTATGAAGTTGGAAGGAGAGCGACCTCTTTTGAGTTAGATTTATCGGATTGGAACACATCAGAAGTTACTAGTATGAATAGTATGTTCTTTATGATGGCACAGAATGCAACACCATATGAATTAGACTTATCAAGTTGGGATACTTCTAGCGTCATAAATATGGAAGGCATGTTCAAGTATGCAAACAAATTAAACAAGATATATGCAAGCAATGCCTTTGTGACAACAAATGTAACAACATCAGACAGAATGTTTGATGGATGTAGTAGTTTGGTTGGTGGAATGGGTACTACATATAATGAATCAAATCCAAAAGACAAAACATACGCTCACATCGATGGTGGTGTAGCAAATCCAGGTTACTTCTGGAGAACACCAGCAAGTGCAACATATTTACCAGGTACATCATTTAATGGTAAGATTAAGAATTTGGCAGCGGGTAATTCGGTTGGTTATGGAGTGAGTGATAATTTGATAAAAGGAATAGGTTGGTCAAGTACAGCACCAGATCTTTCTATTATGACTGAAGAGAATATTGTTTCTACTTTTGATTCGGAAGTTCCAATATATGCATGGTTTGAACAAGATAACTCTGGAAATGGAACTGGAGTAATAAAACTTTGGTCAGAAGCTCAAAAGATATTTGCAAATGATAATATGTCACGAATGTTTTATTATTTGGCAGAATTGACAGAATTAAATGTTGTTGAAGATTTAGGAATAACTGAAATAACGACAAATGTAACAAATTTATCGAATTTTGTTAGCTCATGTAATAAATTAGCAAGTATTGTTTTAACATCACCAATATTCGACACTAGAAATGTAACAACTATGTCAAGTATGTTTGGTGGATGTAAAGCGCTAATAGAATTAGATTTAGCTATACCTAATTTTGATACAAGTCAAGTTACATTAATGGATGGTATGTTTGGTTACTGTGAGAACTTGATAAGTTTAAAAGTTAATGGTCCTAATTTTAAGACTGATAAAGTTAAAAGCATGAAGAATATGTTTTTTGAGTGTAATAAGCTGGAAACACTTGATTTATCTAACTTTGATACAAGTCAGGTAACGACAATGTATTATATGTTTGGCCATCCTAACAATTTTTCAAATGTTGCATTAAGAGAGATAATAATAGGTTCTAATTTTAAAACAAGCAATGTTACAACCATGGAAGGAATGTTTGCGGATTGTCAAAAATTAGAAGCGATAGATGTGTCAAGATTTGATACAGGTAACGTTACAAATATGAAAAAAATGTTCTATTATTGTAAAGCACTTACGAATATAGATGTGAGTGGCTTTAATACAAGTAAAGTTACAAGTATGGATTCGATGTTTTTTTCTTGCGGAAGTTTGCAATCTCTAAATGTTAAAACGCCAAATTTTGATACAAGTAATGTAACTAATATGTATGGCATGTTTTCTGGTTGTACAAGTTTGACATCTTTGGATTTAACAGGAAACAATTTTAATACGAGTAATGTTACAAATATGGGTTCTATGTTTGGTTCTTGTACCAAATTAACATCATTGAATTTAAAAACACCTAATTTTGATACAAGCAATGTAACAAATATGACATATATGTTTTATTCTTGTGCTGGATTAACATCATTGGATTTAACAGGAAATAATTTTAATACAAGTAATGTCACTAATATGTCAAGGATGTTTAATGGATGTAAGAATATGACATCATTAAATATAGCAGGGACTAATTTTAATACAGGAAAAGTAACTGATATGAGTTATATGTTTGATGAATGCGAAAAACTATTAAGCTTAGATTTAACAAATCCAAATTTTGACACGAGTAATGTAACAACTATGCAGTATATGTTTTATGCATGTAGAAAATTAACAAATTTGAATTTAAAAACACCTAATTTTGATACAGGCAAAGTTACAAATATGGGTTATATGTTTGCATTTTCTGGAATCAAGAGAATTGACTTATCTGGATCAAATATCAAAACAAGTAATGTAACTGATATGTATAGCATGTTTATGGAGTGTGCAGCAGAAGTTATTGACATTTCAGGTATAAATTTTGATACAAGTAATGTTACAAGGATGAAGTATATGTTTTGTCAAGCGTCTAGTTTAAGAACAATATATGCTTTAAATACATTTAGTACGGCTAGTGTTACCAATAGAGAAGAAAGTGTATTCTATAAAAGCAGTTCTTTAGTTGGTGGAGCAGGTACGGCATATGATTATGACCACAATGATATTACTTACGCTCACATCGACGGTGGCACAAGTAACCCAGGTTACTTTACATCACATTAAAATGTATTAAATATTAATTCAATACATAATAACGAACCCCACAGGATTATTCCTGTGGGGTTGTTCGTTGTGATTTTTATTTCAACATATTCTTTAAAGTTATATCTGTTACTATGCTTATTACTACTAATAAAATCAGTGCTACATCAAATGTTAAATCAAAGAATAAATACTTATATTTTTCTTTAAATGCATTTGGTTTGTTATCTTCTTTTTTAAGGCTATTTTTAATATTTTCAAATATTTTATTTGATACAAAATATCTTATTAAATTAATAATTCCTACTATTAATATAAGTCCTAAAACTATCATATATATTAATTCAGCTTTTGAAGTAATTCCAAAAACGGTTGGTGCAAACTCATTTGTCGGAAGTATTAGCCCAACTCCTGCCATAAAATTGTTCATTATATGAACTAGCATTGTAATTTTTATGTCTTTTGTTTTTAGGTATATTTTTCCAAATATTAATCCCATTAAAAATGCTACTATTATTTGTGGTGCATTCATATGAGCAAAACCAAATATTAAAGCGGACATGACGATTGCAAATGTTGCACCATATTTTTTAAGTAGGTCTATTAATGCTTTTCTAAAGAATAATTCTTCAAATATTCCTGGAATTACGGCAAGTGCTATTATGTATATTATCTTTTCAAAAATAGGAGAAGAAGATGTAAGATCAAATACTTCTATTACGTTATAATCTAAGCCTAGTTTTGGATATATTACATCGCTTATAAGTAAATTAAACATAAATACTACACTAAACACTATTAGTACTATTTGTATAAAGCTTGGCTTGAAAGCCCTTGTATCTTCTTCAGTTTCTTCCGGTTTTGAATTTGATGTAAATGATTTTGCCACTAAATATGCCACACTTAAACTAATTATTTGAGAAAGCATTTGAACAGTTAACATTGCAATATTATCGTTTGCAATTAAAGAGTTAAATACTGGTGGCAATATAACTGAAAGTACAAGGATGATTGAAACATAGGTTAACACAGAAAGGCCAATTATCATTCCAAGTGAAGAATATGTTCTTTTATTTACAAATATTGTTTGTTTTTCTTCTAGTGAAAGTTCTTTCTTTTCTATAACTTTTCTCTTTGTATAATCTAACAATCCGTTTTTAAATCTTTCATGACACAAGTTAAATGCTATTGGAATGGCTGCTATATTTATTATTAAAGCTAAGATGATTTCTAATGCACTTGATTGCCCTATTATCATGATGCCTGGCAAGAAATATGCTGAAACTACCGGTAATATCGATAAAATATGAAGCGGTAAACTTATTGTATTGTAAGGGTTTATTAGTGCCAATGATGCAATGTAGCAGGCTATTGTTAGTGTAAGTATGATAGACATAGTGCTACTTGATTCTGCTACTGAATTTGATTTTGAAGCCAATGTTGCTTGAATTATTGATAAAAATGCTATGCTCAATAGATTGAATATTATTAATGTTCCTACAAATGGCAAGATGTCATTTGTAAAACTAATTGATGAAAATAAAGCATCACTATTTTCAATAGAAGCTTCTGGAACTGCAACAGTGCCCATATTTAATAAACTTAAGAATGACAAAGATATAATTGTATATGCGAAGAATAGCATTAATTGTGCAAGTGCAAATAGTGAATTTCCGACTACTTTTGCAAATAAGTACTCTTTGCTAGATACTGTAGTTAGTATATATTCAGAAGATTTTGATTGTTTTTCTTGTGCTATTTCGCTAGCTATTTTTGAAAATAATATTATTATTGCCATATAACTAATAAATGAAGCCGTAGTTTTTAAAATTTCTTTTTCTTCAAAATTTTCGGAGTCAACAGCTAGCATAACTCTTTCTATTTCTATATCTGATTGCATAAATGCAAGTTCTGTTTCAGACAAATCATATTTCGATAATATAAATGATTCTCGAATTGATGCTAGTTCATCTGCTATATATTCATATATAAATGTAGGGATTGCATCTTTAGAAACAAGTTTTGCGTCAAATGCGGTTTCTGGATTGGTGTATAATTCTAGAATTAGCAATTTATCTTCAATTGTTTCAGCTGTATAAGTGTTTTCGCTAATTTGTTTTACATCTAATCTTTCGTTATCTGCAAATGCAGTCGCTAATTTGTTATAGAATTCATCGCTATTTGTTAAAATTTGTAATTCATAGTAGTCATCATCAAAATCTATATTTAGCTTTTTTGAAAGCGTGCCCCAATTAGTTGAAAGTAGAATACATATTAAAGTAATGATGTTGAAAATGATAAATGCTTTGCTTTTAAAGTAGCTTAAACAAGAGAAATTTATTATTTCTTTTATTTTTTGTTTATTCATTTTCTTCACCTACCTTGTCTATAAAGATGTCATTAAATGACTTTGCTGGTTCACCATTTATCATGTATTTAGATTTTATTTCTTTTAAATTGCCATAAAGTAAAGCTTCACCATGATTTAGTAGTAGTACATCATCGCAAATGTTTTCTACATGACTCATTATATGTGAAGAAAAAATTATTGTTTTTCCTTGTTCTTTTAATTTTAATATTTGTTTTTCAAGCTCTTCCACACTTACAGGATCAAGTCCTGAAAAAGGTTCATCTAGTATTATAAAATCTGGATTGTGAAGAATTGAAATTATGAATTGTATTTTTTGACGATTTCCTTTTGAAAGTGCTTTGGCCTTCATATTTAAATAACTTTCTATATGAAATTCCTTTAGCATACTTTTAAGTCTTTCAAGAGTAACTTCCTTTGGAAGAAGTTTTAATGATGCATAGTATTCACAAATGTCTAAGATTGTATGTTGTGGAAGTAAACTTCCCTCTTCTGGTAAAAATCCAAATGAATCTAGAGTTTTTGAGTCTATTTTTTTGCCGTCAAATAGTATTTCTCCAGAATTTGGCTCTATTAAGCCTAAAATCATCCTAAAAATGGTAGATTTTCCAGCACCATTTCTTCCAACAATTCCAAGAACCTTGCCGTTTTCAACCTTAAAAGATACGTTATTTACAGCTACAGTTTTTTCAAATTGTTTTGTTACATTTATTAATTCAAGCATAATAATCCTCCTATCCAAAAGTTATTATATAACAAATACTATTACTATATGATTACAAATTTGTAAAATTTGTTTGAAAGGATTAAAGTTATGATATAATCCAATTAGGTGTGTTATAGGCACACTTAATAGGTAAAAATTGCTTACGAAAGAAAACGGAGGGAATTTACGTATGAAAGATATTTTAATAACGGTGGCTGTCTTTTTACTTGTCGTTTTGGCGGCTATTGTAGTTTTTAATACAAGAGGCACTGACACAATGGATTGGGAAGCTATAAAGATGGATTTTGACGTTAAAGAAGATTCATTCTCTTATGAGGTTGCTGACTCTGAATTTAATGGAATTTACCAAAATATGGTCAAAAATACGCCAACTTACTGTATGGTTGGAAAGAACTTAGATGGCACATATAGAATTTACTTTGTTAAAAAAGTAGGTATCAAATCAGTAGTACTTAGAGTAGACTCACTTGTGGTAGATAGTAATGGCTCAGCTTCTTTCCAAAACAATGAAGGAGCTAATTTAGTAAGTACTTTCACTAATGGCGGAAGACAAGTTGTTATAAAAGGTGCTGCTTATAGTGTTGGAGACTCTTCAATTGCCGGTACATATAATAGAGTTAAGAACATTAGAAGATTTGCTATGAGCGAATTTAATATATAATTTGTGAGAAAAGGTATTGACATAGGGGGGAAAATCCTTTATTATATACCTTGTCCACGCGGGAATAGCTCAGTTGATAGAGCGTCGCCTTGCCAAGGCGAAGGTCGCGGGTTTGAGCCCCGTTTCCCGCTCCATAAATTTAAAGCTTGTGATTTTTCACAAGCTTTTTTGTTTTTTATATTATTTGTTTTTTAATTTTCATTATGATATATTTTTTTTAGAAGAAAGTGTAGAAATTAAGGAGGATTAATATGAAAAGCAAAAGTCTTTATTTATTAATTGTAACTATTATTGCAACTTTTATGATTATGCCATCAGCATTTGCAAAAGATGCCGAAGTTGAAACTTTGGAGGAATTTAAAACTGCTTGTATGGATGCTACTATTTCAACGATAAAACTTGAAAGTGATATTACTATAACCAATGCAGATTACAATAATTCGTATTATTTTGATATTGATAATATGAGCCGTACTGTTGATTTAAATGGTTTTAATCTAAATATTACTAAAGATTTAGGTGGCGAATATGGTTTTTATATTAGATTTAAGCAGTCAAATCGCACATTCACTATTACAAATTCTAGAAATTCAACCGGAGAATTTATTAATAATAGTACACAAGTGCCTTTTTGTTTTCATGCTTTTGAAGGTTGTACAAACAATACTTTCGTTATACATGATATTAATATTAAAACAAAACATTCTGGAATTTTGATTAGTGGTAGCGCTCTTACAAATGCAAATCTTAATATTTATAATACCAACATTACTAATATAGGATGTGCAGGAAGCCAACGCATATTTATGAGTGGATTTGTTAATGCTGAAATTTGGAATTTTACATATAATAAAAACGGATACAGGTGCTTTTTTGAATTGTGTGGGGCTTCAACTGCACCTTTAATAAGCGATTCATTAGCTGGACAAAGCGTTTATTTTGAAGGACCACTAGGTTGTATTAAACAAATTTATGATTCTAATGCTACTTTAAATGATATTTACTTGTTAGAGAGAGATAGAGATTTTGATATAGTAAGTATCAAGAGATTAAACACAAACTCAGTAGTTTCTGTTTCAAGCTATAACGAATTAATTTCAGCACTTAAAACCCCTGAAGTTACTACTATTCGTTTAAACGGAACAATTGTTATAGATTCTGAAGAAGACCTAATTGTAAATATTAATGAAAAGGATAAAACCCTTGATTTAAATGGCAATGATATAGATATCGTTAACAATGAAAGATTTCAAATTTATTATTGGACTAACAATGCTTTTAAAGTAACAGATACTAGCACATCTAGTAAAGAGAAAATGGGTGTAATTCATGCTGATTATGCGGAAGACGCAAATAGCCTATTTAATGTCAATAATAAAAAAGAACTTAATAATATGGGATTGATATTTGAAAAAGCGATTGTTTCGAGCATTTCAGAAACTTTAGTATATGCAGTTAATGGGACAAATTTACAATTTTTAAGTGGTTATTTTGGAGTTGGAAGCTATTTGTTCTACACAGGGTACGATACATCAGTTTCAGTTCAAATTGGAGAAATAGAACTATACAATGCATATATGGATGACACAATGTTTGCTACATTTGTTCCAAGTTATTCTTCTTTTGGAGATGACCTTGTTTCAGATTATTTAATGGCAAATGAAAAAGTTTATTTAGTTGTTGAAGAAGACGAATATGGAAACAGAGTTTATCAAGAGGGGACTGCAGAGCAAGTTCTTTCAGATAGATGCGGTGGAATACAATATTGGGTTGTATTTAAAGAAAGCAATATTCCAGCAGATATAGATTTACCAATTATTACTAATATAATGTGTAATTCTTTAACAGGAATTGTTACTTGGGATCAATTTGAAGGAGCAAATAAATACGAGTACACTTTTTATACTAGTGGTGGAAATATAGATGGTTCAGTTGACTCATATGATTTAAAACAATACTGTATTAATGATGGTCTTAAAGATGGCACATATACTTTCAAAATTTATGCAAAAGATGCAAGTGGAAAGAAAATATCTAGACCGGTTCAATGTACATATACTTTTACGTCAGAATATCCACAACTTGATGCTCCAACAAATCTTCGTTGGGATGGAATGATAGCAAGATGGGATGCTGTTGAATTTGCTGAACAATATGATATGAGAGTATATAAGAATAATTCTTATTCTTGGTCATATTCTTTTAATACAGAAAATAATTATTATGATTTTTCACAAGATATAAGATTTGCAAAAGATACACTTTATCAATTTGTAGTTAATGCTAAAGCGCAAGGAAGACCAACAAGTGAAACATCAGAAAGGAGTCCTGCTGCTTATGGTTGGTTTGAAAAAACCGCACTAACAAGTGTAGAGATTTCAAAAGATGGCATCATTTCTTGTGATCCGTTTGAGGGAGCTGTAGATTACAACTGGACATTCTATACAGGTGGAGGTCGCACACAAGGAGTTCCATATTATGATTTAAAAGACTTTGCTAAGAGATGTAATTATCCATCAGGTACATATAATGTTACTTTTGTAGCTGTAAATAGCCAAAACGTAGAAATATCTTATAAGTGGGAAGGAACTTATACATATGTAAGAGCCACTAAAGGCGACATTAATGATGATGGAAATATTAATATTATAGATGTAAAACTATTACTTCAAACTGTAATTTCTGGTGGTAATTCGTATACGGATGAGCAGATGGAAACAAGTGATATGAATAACGATGGCAACATTAACATTATAGACGTAAAACTATTGTTACAAAGGGTAATTTCTGGGTAAACTTCAATTGTTACTCTTATGTTAAAAATTTTGTATTTGTTTGACATTATAAATATTACTATGATATTCTAACCTTGTATTATAAGTTATTCCTACAAAAGAGAAATGCTAATAGTACAAAAGAAAGTAGAAAGATGGAGGTTTAGTAATATGGAAAAAGGAAAAGTAAAATGGTTTAATGCAGAAAAAGGTTTTGGATTCATTGAAAGAGAAGGCGGTACAGATGTATTTGTTCATTTCTCAGCTATAGCAATGGATGGCTACAAAACTTTACAAGAAGGTACTGAAGTTCAATTCGACATTGTTGAAGGAATGAAAGGTGCTCAAGCAGCTAATGTTACACCAATTGTTTCAGAGGCAGTGTAGGATTTGTTATATAAAGTAAACCATAAGCCTCGAGAAATCGAGGCTTTATTATTCTAATAATGAAAGGAGTGAAAAGTTGTGGAATATGCAAAAAAGAGCTTAAAGAATAGAGCGCGTGATTTTTTCACAGCTTTTTATTCTAGATTCATTAAAAAAACAAAAGGCTTAAATGAGCCAGATGAAGAGCTAACACAAGAGTTAGAAAATGTTAATTCCAAATATTACGAACTTCAAATTGATGACTCCTTTGAGGGACTTAAAGAAACATATAACAATTATAGAATTGGCGTTAATCCAGAAGGTGGATTAATTGCAATAGAAAAAAATACAGGATACGTTAAAGATGATAAAGATTTCGTAGCAAGAGTTAGATTTATTACTTTGTGGAGAAAGTCTGCTTTTGGAAATTACGATATGAAAGATGAAGAAAATAGTGTTGTAGAATGTTTTTCTAAAGAGTCAGAAGGTATTTATAATGAATTAAAAACAGAAATTCAAAACGAATTAAAAACTACTGGCAACATCAACACTTTGCAAGTTATTAATCTTATGAAAGATAGTGAATATAAATGGGGTAGAATTACTTCTAGAAGATTATTTAGAACACAACAATATGCAGAGACTATTAACAATTATTTTAGAAGCATTACTCCGACTTGTAAAAAACAAACTAAACCCACATCATCACTATTACAAGCTTTATATGGATATGATGATTAATCCTTTTAGGAGCACAAATGGAAAAGAAAAAGAAAGTCAAAGTATATAAAAAAATAAAACCAAATACAAGTGAAAAAAGACTTGTAAGTATGAAAGATATTAAAAAAGAAAAAAGGGCTAGAAAAATAGGTGCTTTAATTAACCTAGCCCTTATTTTTGTGCTTCCAATTATTTTAATATTTTTTGCAACATTAGTTCAAAAAGAAACAGCAGAAGCGGCCTGTTTGTGGATGCAAGAAAACCCCGGTCTTTGCTTAATTAATTATGTTTTTATTGTATCAATTTATTTCTTTTGGCAGTTGTTATTTAATAAACCAACAATTTCTGCATTTTTAACACAATTTATATATGTAATTTTGCCAATTGCTTCAAAACTAAAATTTGATATACGAGGCGAAGTTGTTTTATTAAGTGATATTGCACTTGTTGGTAATGTGGGTAACCTTTTAGATTTTGTTGAATTTAGTCAGCAGTTTGCAACACAAATAATTTTGATTGCGTTATTTATAGTTATGAGTACTAATCTTTTGTTTGTAAAGCAAGTTAAAACTAGTAGAAAAACTACAGCAGTGTTTTTAACTTTATTTCTAGCAACATTATTTATTTTGGTATTTATTCCGGCAACTAGCAGAGGAATATTATCTAATTTTGGTGTTAATTATGGAATAAGATTTTCACCTAATGTTGTACATGAACAAGAAGGAACATGGCTTGGTTTATATTCTAATTTTGTAATGAACAATGTTTCAGAGCCATCTAATTACTCAAAAGAGAGCATATTTGCAATTTTAGATGAAGCAAATAAAAAATATAATAGTAATACCAATATAGTTTATGATGCTTTTGGAGATGCCATTAGAGAAGATCACTCTAATGATGTTAAACCAAATGTAATAATGATTATGAGTGAATCTTTTTTTGATCCTTTAGAAATTCCAAATGTTGAATTTTCTGATGACCCTATTCCAAATGTTAGAAACTTTTTGAAAAACTGTGAAAGCGGTACTTTTATTTCTTCAACTTTTGGCGGTGGAACTGCAACGATTGAGTTTGAAGCATTTACTGGTGAAACTGCTGAGTTTTTACCTTATGGGATAGTGCCATACACAGATTTAACTTCAAACTTATCTAATCTTGAAACTATTCAAAAAGTATTTTTACAAAATGGATATCATACTATAGCTATGCATAATTACGATGGAAGTTTTTACAATAGAAAGCAAGCATATGAAAAGTTAAACTTTGAAGAATTTTTAGAATCTAAAGATTTAGAAGAAGTTGCTTACTACGGAAAATATATATCAGATGGTACATTGGTAGATAATATAAAAGCACAAATAGAAAAAGAAAGAGACGATGACAAACCTCTATTTATTTGGGCTCTTACAATGCAAAACCATACACCATACCAAACGTCTAATTATACTGAAGGGTTTGATAAAATTAAAATAAAAAAATCAAATTTGACACCTTCTTCGGAAGATAAATTAATGGCATATGTTAATGGAATTTATGAATCAGATTATCAACTTAAACGATTAATTGATTATTTGGAAGAGTCGGGAAAACCAACAGTAGTAATGTTTTATGGAGATCACTTACCATCGCTAATTGATGTTTATCTTGAAACTAAAATGATTTCTACTAAAGAAACTTCTAAATGGTCACTTAAAGATTTATATACTATGCACAAGGTTCCATATTTTATTTATGATAATTATTTAAATAAAGAAACAAAACATAACAACATCACAGGTGCCACGTTTTTAGGTAACAAATTGCTAAACTACATTGGAATTAAAAAGTCAAGCTATTTTAAGTTTTTAGATACATTAAATTATTGCGCTTTGCGCGATAGATTGTTTGTGGATGCCGAAGGAAAAATCTATGATGAAATTACAAAAGAATGTAAAAGATATGCGGAAGAACACAGAATGCTTGAGTATGATATGATGTACGGTAACAACTACGTTTGTCAATATGAAAATTCCCAAAAACTTACGGATGATTGATATTGACAATTTGAGTTCTAAACTATATTATTTTAGTTGTGAATTTTAGAAATATTTTTCATATAGATAATTTACTCTTTTTGAAAAGTGAGGGAAATATATGGGAGAAGTAATTGTTATAACATCTGGTAAAGGTGGAGTTGGAAAAACTACTAGTGCTGCTAACTTAGGCACAGCACTTACTATGATGAACAAGAAGGTTGCACTCGTTGACACAGATATCGGACTTAGAAATCTTGATGTTGTTATGGGGTTAGAAAACCGTATTGTTTACGACATCGTTGATGTTGTTGAAGAAAACTGTAAATTGAAACAAGCACTTATTAAAGACAGAAGATATGAAGGGCTTTATCTTTTGCCAGCAGCTCAAACTCGTGATAAGAACGCAGTAAATGAAGAACAAATGAAAAAGATTTGTGAAGAATTAAAGATGGAATATGATTACGTTATTATTGACTGCCCTGCAGGTATTGAACAAGGATTTAAAAATGCTATTGCAGGCGCTGACAGAGCTTTAGTCGTTACTACTCCAGAAGTTTCTGCAGTTAGAGATGCAGATAGAATTGTAGGTTTACTACAAGCCAGCGACTTGCCAAAACCTCAACTTATACTAAATAGAATTAGAACAAAGATGGTTAAAGAAGGACAAATGATGGACGCACAAGATATAGTAGATCTTCTTTCTATCAATCTTATTGGCGCTATCCCAGATGACGACAATGTTATCATCCAAACAAACAAAGGTGAACCATCTGTTACAAATCCTAAATCACTTTCAGGAAAAGCATACATGGAAACAGCAAAGAGAATTTTAGGATCAGACATTCCTGTTACTATTCCAGGAAAGAAAGAAGGCTTTTTCGAGAAAATCAAAAAAATGTTTGGTGGCAATAAAGAAAAAGCAAGAGTGTAAGTTGTATATTTAAGGAGGCAATTTAATGGAATTAAAAGAGGTTTTTGAACCTATAGTAAATTTCTTAAAGAACTTTCAAAGAAAACAAAAAGATGGTTTATCTAAAGATAAAGCAAAAGAAAGGTTACAGTTAGTTCTAATGCAAGATAGAGCTTCTGTTTCACCAGATTTCTTTGAAATGATGAAAAAAGAAATTATTGAGGTTATTAAAAAATATATTGAAATTGATGAAGAAACCCTTGAAGTGCAACTTACTAGAGGCTTTGAGGGAGAAGATGGAACAGGTCCTGCATTGTATGCAAATATTCCAATAAAAAATATTAAACCTGTTGCAAGAAAAATTCAGGTAGAAGAAAAAGAAAATGAAGAAGAAGCAACAACTGAAGAAGAGCCAGATCCAAAGGAGTTAGCAGACACAATTATAGAAGAAATTAAAGATGTTGCTGAGAAAAAATTAGATAAAAAATCAAATAAGAAAAATAAAAAAGCTGAAAAAGTAGATAAAAAAGAATCTACTGAAGAAACAAAAGAAGAAGTTAAAGAGAACATCGATAAAGTTGAAGAAGTTGCAAAAGAAGTAACTGAAGAAGTAAAAGAAACTGTAGAAGAAATTGCTGAAAATGCAGAAGATACTACAGAAGAAATTGTTGAAGAAGTAGTTGAAACTACTGAAACCACAAAGACTACGTTTAAAGAAAAACTTACAGGCGTGAAAGAAGGATTTGCAAATACTTTTACAAAAGTTAAAGGTTCAGCAAAAGAGGGTTTTGAAAAAATTAAATCAAAAGTGAAAGCAAAAAATTAGGGGGAGCACAAACATCTCCCTTTTTTTTATAAAAAGAAGGAAATATGATAAAGAAAGTTTTTAAAAATCTTGATTATATTATTTTAATAATTGTTTTTGTTTTTGTTGCTATTAGTGTTGTTGCGTTAAAGAGTGCAAGCCAAGGTGCAGGTGAAGTAGAAGTAAAATACACAAAACAAATAATGTGGTTTGTTATTGGTTTATTTTTTGTCTTTGGATTATCTTTTTTTGATTATAAAGACTTAAAAAAATTAATTCCACCTGCTTATATATTTATCTTGCTATTACTTCTTTTGGTATTAAAAACAACACCAATAAATGGTGCAACATCATGGTTTAGGATAGGTTCAGCTAGTCTGCAACCCTCGGAATTTTTTAAAATAGTATTAATTCTTTCAATTGCAAGTTTTATAGATTTTGCTTCTGAAAAAGAAGGGATAAATAAGATTTACAATTTATTGCTAAGCGGGTTAATTCTAGCTATACCAATTTTATTAATTATCAAACAACCAGATTATGGTACTGCGATTGTTGGTATTTTTATTTTTGCAGTTATGATTTTTTCAGCAGGGCTTAGTTACAAATATATTGTTCCAGCATTTGTGCTAGTTATTGTTGCAATTCCTATATTATATAACTTTGTTTTGCCTACACATGCTAAAAATAGAATTGATGTTTTTCTAAATCCAAACTTAGATCCACGAGGTGCAGGTTACAACATTATTCAATCAGAACTTGCTATAGGTTCTGGAATGCTTACGGGACAAGGACTTTTTAATGGCACACAAACTCAAATGGGCCTTCTTCCAATGAAAACTACAGATTTTATATTCCCTGTTATTAGTGAGGAAATGGGATTTATGATTTCTTCAGCAATAATTTTATTGTATGGTATTTTGCTAATTAGAATAATTAATTTAGGAAGAAATACTAAAGATACTTTTGGAAAATTAATTTGCATAGGAATTTTTGCAATGATTTTTTCACATGTTGTGGAAAATATTGGAATGTGCATGGGGCTTCTACCAATTACGGGAATTCCACTTCCGTTTATAAGCTATGGTGGAAGTTCAATGCTTACTAATATGATTGCAATTGGTCTTTTAATGAGTGTTGCTGTTCACAAGAAAAAACATGCCTATTTATCTTAATGGAGGAAAAAATGAATTATTTACACGAAATAAAAATTGGAAATGTTAATATAAAAAATAATGTATTTTTAGCACCAATGGCTGGAATTTCCGATATGCCTTTTCGTGTTTTATGCAAGGAAAAAGGAGCAGGCCTTGTATATACAGAAATGATTAGTTCTAAAGGAATGTTTTATAATGATACAAAAACAAAAAAGATAATGGCTATTGATGAAAAAGAACGACCAGTCGCTGTCCAAATCTTTGGAAGTAATCCTGAAATAATGGGAGAAATTGCAAGAGAAGTTTCTAAAGAAGCTGATATTATAGATATTAATATGGGATGTCCTGCACCTAAAGTAATAAAAAATGGTGAAGGTTCAAAGCTTCTTTTAGATTTAGATTTAATAGATAAAATTACAAAAGCTGTAGTAGAAAATTCCACTGTTCCAGTCACAATAAAAATTAGATTAGGTTGGGATAGAGAACACCTTGTTGCAGAAGAAGTTGCCAAAATTGCAGAAAAAAATGGTGTTTCAGCTATTACTGTCCATGGCCGAACAAGAAGTGAATTTTTTTCAGGCGAAGTAGATTATGAAGCAATAAAAAGAGTAAAAGAAACTGTATCAATTCCTGTTATCGGAAACGGAAATATAGTAGATGGAAAAAGTGCAAAAGAAATGTTTGATAAAACAGGTTGCGACGCAATTATGATAGGTAGAGCTTCTAATGGAAATATTTGGATTTTTGATGAGGTAATAAAATATTTAGAAGATGAAACAATAGTGCCAAAACCCACAAAAGACGAAATTACGTCAACCATTTTAAGACATTTAGATATGCTAAAATCTGCAAAAGGCGAAAGGACGGCACTTTTAGAGATGAGAAAGCAAATTGCGTGGTATATAAAAGGTTTTCCAAATAGTAGCAAAATTAGAAATGAAGTAAATAAAATTGAAGATTTTGAAGAATTAATAAACAAAATAAAAGATTTATGATAAAATATTAATGGTTTATAGATGTCCTAAAATCTAAATAAATTTAAGGAGCAAAGCAGGTTTTTCTTGCTAGGAATAATTATGAATGTTAAATTTTTAAATCAACCAAAAGATGTAAATTTTTTAGATGTTCTAAAGGAAAAATTAGAAAATAACAAGTTTTCTAAAATTTGGCTAGTAGCAGGTTTTGCTAAGGATAGCGCTCTAGATTTGATTTATGACAGCGTTGCAAAAGCAGTTGCAAATGGTGCTACTGTTGAATGTGTTTTTGGGCTTGATAAAAAGAATACTTCAAAAGATATGCTTCTTAAGTTTTTATCTTTAGGATGTACTGTTAGATTTCATATTAATGGTGATCAAGCAAAGTTTGAAAGCAGAATGTTTATATTTGAATCTGAAGAGGGAGATTCATATGTATACGTTCCTGGTAGCAAACTTTCTGAAGGTGGCATTACTTCTAATTACACTTTAATTGAAGAAATTTCTTATTCAAAAGAGGAAAAAGTTGAATTTGGAAAAGTAAAAGCAGCTCTTGAGAGTGGACTTATGAGTGATGAATTTGAAGTGCTTACAGAAGAAAAATTAAAGGATTTGGCAAGTACAGGTGAAATATTAGCGAGAATTACAGAAAGAAAAATTCCTTCGATTAACGAACTATATAACCAAACAACTTCTACTGAAGAAAATGCGGCTACTACTTATGATGAAGAATCGGGTGTAGATTATAAAGAACTTTTAAATTCAGATATCGATATTGCAATTGACAGTGAAGAAACTATTAAAGTTCAAGAAAGCTTAGGGGATGAAGTTGAACACAAAATAAAAAAAGTAGAAAAAGAACCTGAAGATAAAGTTATTACTAAAATGGTAGGCTTAGAAAAAGAGCCAGATTTTGAAAATGCAAACACATTAATTATGCAACTTTCAAATTGTTCTAGTGGAGAAATTAAAATTGCTCCAGCAATTGCTTTAAGTTTAAAAACATTTTTCAATTATCCAGATTTTTTCCATGTTGAAAAAGATGAAAAAGAAAACTTAAATGAAACACAAGCAGTTGAGCTAGAAATATTTGAAAATGCATCTAATTTCCAAGCTGATGACGATAATGCACAAATTATTTTTAATACTAAAAATGCATTAATTAGGTCTGAAGTTTTAAAGCAAATTAGTTTAGATGATGGCGACATTATGAGACTTATAAAACAAAATAACAGCAAATTTAGATGCGAAATTATTAAACAAAATACAAATGAATTTGAAGTATGGCAAAATTTTTGCACAGTACAAATAAAAGGAACCACCAAAAAAATTGGTGTTATATAAAAGACAGGGGGCAATCAATTTAAGAAAGGATTGCCAACATGATTTTAAAAGATTATCCAGTTCAAGATATGCCTTATGAAAAGTTATTATCAAAAGGAGCAGAAGCACTTTCTGATTCTGAGATTCTTGCAATTATTTTGAATAAAGGCACAAGAAACAAAAATGTTTTAGAGTTATCAAGAGAATTACTTTCAAAAGATAAAGAAAATATTGGTTTATCATTTTTAACACAATATTCTATAGATGAACTTATGAAAATAAATGGGATTGGAGTTAAAAAAGCTATTTTATTAAAGGCCGTCTGCGAGTTTTCCAAACGATTTAAAATAGATGCGCCAAATCTTAAAGAGAGAATTACTACACCAGAAAAACTAAGTAAGATTTTTATGCTTGAATTATATAATGAGACACAAGAGGTTGTTAAGACAGCAATTTTAGATTCAAAAAATAGAGTGATAAAAGTGGTAACCAATTCAAAAGGTACAGTTAATTCAAACGCGGTGGCAATCAAGGATATTTTGTCAGAGCCTGTAAAGCTTGGGGCACCTTCGATTGCCATCTGCCACAATCATCCTAGTGGCGATACAAGTCCTAGTAAAGAAGATTTAGATTTCACTCAAAAATTAGTTGAAGCATGTAATTTATTTAATATATCTTTAATCGATCACATTATTATTCGGTAAAAATTCTTTCTTTAGTTTCAAATCCAACCATCTTTTTTAATTCCCCAATTTATGTATTTTATTATAAGGAGTTGAACGTATTGGGCTTCTTTGCGAAAGATTTAGGAATAGATTTAGGCACTGCCAACACCCTAGTTAGCGTTAAAGGTAGAGGTGTTGTTATTAGAGAGCCTTCTGTTGTTGCAGTAGATAAATACACAGGAAATATTATCGCTATTGGAAATTCTGCAAAAGAAATGCTTGGTAGAACTCCAGAAAATTTGGAAGCTACAAGGCCTTTAAAAGATGGTGTTATAGCAGATTTTACAGCAACAAAAAGAATGCTTAAACATTTTGTTGAAAAAGCATGTCAAAAATATATATTTGCAAGGCCAAGGGTTGTTGTTGGCGTGCCATTAGGTGTTACTGAAGTTGAAAGTAGTGCAGTAGAAGAAGCAGTTTTAGAAGCGGGGGCTAGAGAAGTATTTTTGATTGAGGAACCAATGGCCGCAGCAATAGGTGCAGGACTTAAAGTTTCTGAAGCATCTGGAAGTATGATTGTAGACATGGGTGGAGGAACTTCGGAAATAGCAGTTATTTCACTTGGCGGAATCGTTACAGGAAAATCAATTAGAATTGCTGGTGACGAATTAAATGAAGCAATTATTGAATACGTAAAAAAAGAATTTAATGTTTTACTTGGTGAAACATCTGCTGAAGAAGTAAAACTTAATATTGGAAGTGCATGTCCTTCGATGACTGTAGAAGAGATGGTGATTAAAGGAAGAGATCTTCAAACAGGGCTTCCAAAAACAATTACATTAGACTCGTCTCAAGTTGAAGAAGCTATGAAAGATGTAATAATGCAAATTGTTAATGCTATAAAAGCAACATTAGAAGTTACTCCTACGGAACTTGCTTCGGATATAATGGTAAATGGAATTACAATTTCTGGTGGATGTGCACTAATTAAAAATTTTGATAGATTAATCGCTCTTCAAACAGGTATTCCTGTTAATATTGCTGAAAATCCTTTGGATTGCGTAGTTAAGGGATGCGATATAGTACTAGATAATTTAGATTCTCTAAGAAGTGTTTTAATAAATTCAAAAAGAAAGTAAGAAATAATAGTGGAAAGAACAAAATTAAAAAGGATTTTAAATAGAATTTTAAAAATAATATTGGTTCTAATAATCTTTATTCTAATTGCATCTACAAATGGAAAAAATAGAACATCTTCTTGGGCTGAAGATTTTGCAAAAGATTTTATTATAATTCCCCAAAGAGTAGTTCAACTTATTTCTTCTGCATTTAATGACAACAATACAATTATAAATGATATTGAAAAATTAAAAGAAAAAAATAAAGTTTTAAATTCTAGAGTTGCAGAACTAGAAGAAAAGCTTGCTGATTATGATATTGTTGTTCAACAAAATGAAAAATTTAAAGCTTTAGAAAAAGCTACGGATTTGTATAAAGATTATGATGTTATTATGGCAGATGTTATAGCTGTTTCACCAAATAATTGGGATGAGGTATATGTTATTGATAAGGGAAAAGAAAATGGGATAACTCCTAATATGCCAGTGATAACAACAGATGGACTTGTAGGATATGTTTCGGAAGTGGGAGAGAAGAGCTCAAAAATTATTTCTATTTTGGATGCGTCTTCTTCTTTTAGTGCAATTGCCAGTGAAACAAGAGAACAAGTAATTGTAAAAGGAGATTTGATTTTAAAAGAAGAAAACAAAGTCAAAATTTCAGAAATTCCTTTTAAAACAATATATAAAAGTGGGGATACTTTTGAAACATCAGGTATAGGTGGAATTTATCCCAAAGGACTTAAAATTGGAAAGACCATAGAATTTATAAATAAAGAAAATCCTTTAGAAAATGAGGCTATATTAGAAACGTATGTCAATTTTAATAAATTAGAGCGTGTGGCAATTATAAAAATGCCCTAAATAATTTTTGTGAGGTAAATGTGAAAAAGCCAGTTGTGTTTTTGATTACAATGTTAATAACAATTTTATTTTTATTAATGCAAATTAATTTTTTAAATACTCTTCCTGCTTTTGGCATTATTTCAAATATAGGAATTGTACTAATTTCTGCAATAGGGATTACCGCTGGAAGTAATATTGGTGGCCTTTTAGGTGCTTTTTACGGAATTGTAATTGATGCATTTTTTTCAAAAACTCTTGGAATTTTCTTTCTGCTATATATTTTAGTAGGTATTATATCTGGATATTTAAAAAACAATATTTCAAAAGACAATAAAATGTCTCTTGCTCTAATGGTTGTTATTAATACGTTGATGTTTGAATTATCACTTTGCTTTTTTACGTGTTATTTATATGGAACGCCATTTAATTTTTTATTTTTATTAAAAGTAATTATTATAGAAGAATTATATAATATTTTTCTAACATATATTTTTTTTAGACCACTTATTTATTGGGGTGAAATTATTAATCGTTCAAGAGATAGTTACTATCTATTGCATTGATTTTGAGGTGAATTAAAATTAAAAGTTTTGAATCAAGAACATTAATTTTAATATTGATAGTTTGTTTGGTTTTGCTAGTTTTACTTGGAAGATTGTTCGATTTACAAATTGTAAATGGAGAAAAATATAGAGCACAGTCAGAAAGGAAACTTACTAGAGAAGTTTCAACTTATGCGCCAAGAGGAGAGATATATGACCGTAACGGAACTCTTTTAGTAACTTCTGAAATCGAATACAATCTTGAACTATATAAAACTAAAAAAACAAATCAAGAATTAAACGTTTTAATTTTAAAGCTTATTAATATATTAGAAAAAAACAAAGATGACTATTACAATAATTTTCCAATAGATTTATTAAAGAAAGAATTCAAGCTAGAAGGCGACGATTTAAGTAAATGGAAAAAAGATAATAAAATAAAAGAAGAAAGTACAATAGATGATGTTATAGATTATTTTATTAAAAAATATGAATTAGAGGATTTTCAAGAAGAAGAAAAAATAAGAATTCTTCCAATTAGATATGAGCTTTCAAATAGTGGATATACAAATTATAGAGCGACTACAATTGCTAACAATATTTCTTTGGAAAGTATACATGAAATAGAGGAAAACAATCATGAACTTTCAGGCATATATATTTCAAAAGACACTACAAGAAAGTATTTATATGGTACAACTTTGTGTCATATTATTGGGTATACAGGTAAGATTTCTGATACAGAATATGAAGCAAGAAAAGAAGATGGATATAGGCGTACAGATATTATAGGAAAATCAGGAATTGAAAGTTCATTTGAAAAATATTTAAGAGGCATTCGTGGAACTAAACGACTTGAGATGGACTCAAATGGAATTATTAACTACGAAGAAGAAATAGAAAAAAGCAAAATGGGAGATAATATTTATTTAACAATAGATATTAATTTACAACAAAAAACGGAAGAAGTTTTAAAAGATATAATACAGCAAATTCATGATGGAAAAATAAATGGCTTGAAATATCCTGATGCAGCGACAGGTGCTGCAGTTATATTAGATGTTAAAACAGGAGAAGTGCTATCTATAGCAAGCTATCCGAATTATAATCCGCAAGATTTTGTTGATGGAATTAATAATGATGAGTATCAAAAATATTTTAATGATAAAAATGCACCTATGTACAATAGAGCAATTCAAGGTCTATATCCACCGGGATCAACTTATAAAATGATAACTGGCATTGCTGGAATTGAATCAGGTTTTGTTGGAGTTAATGAAAAAATACAAGATAAAGGCGTGTTTTATTTAGGGCATAAGCCAGCTTGTTGGATTTGGAATTCAAGAAGACAAACACATGGGTATGTGGATGCTATGGGCGCACTTAAAGTTTCTTGCAATTATTATTACTATGAAATAGCAAGTAGAATGGGAATTGACACGATTGCAAAATATGCAAGAAAATTTGGACTTGGAGAAAAAACAGGTATTGAGCTTTATGGTGAAGCGAAGGGAACAGTTTCTTCAAAAGAATATGTTGCAGAACGAAATAAAAATGGTGCAAATTTAACGTGGACAATTGGTGATACATTATCTAGTGCAATAGGGCAATCATATAATTTATACACTCCACTTCAAATGGCATATTATATCTCGACTTTGGCTAATAAGGGCGTGCGTACGGATTTAACAATTATTAAAAACGTCACTTCTCCATCTTCAAATAATTTAGATGTAACAAATATAAAAAATGAAGTGAAAGAAAGAGTTGGAGCATCAATTGAACCGAAAGAAAATGTTGAAATATCGAAAACAACATTAGATGCAATTTTTGAAGGTATGAGAAGTGTTACTGGAGATAGAGGTGGAACTGTTTATGGAACATTTAATAATTTTCCAGTAGAAGTTGCAGGAAAAACTGGAACAGCAACTTCTGGAAATGGTTCTGACAATGCATGGTTTGTCGGGTTCGCCCCATACGATAATCCTGAAATTGCAGTAGTTGTTATAGTTGAGCATGGTGGCCATGGGTACTTTACAGCACGTGCCGTAAGAGATATAATGGAAACGTATTTTGAATACAATATAGATTCTAATGACAATCAATAATTATCTTATATGATAAAGGAGAAAAAATGAACACAGAAGTCTTATTTGAAAATAAAGATAATAAATTAAAAGTTACTATAAATAAAAATGCAGATTATGCAGATATTAAGAATAAATTAATTTCTATTTTGGATGCTTCTTCTGGATTATTTGAAGGAATTGAACCTCCTATTATGGTGGTTGGAAAAAGATTAGCAGATAATGAAGAACAAGAAATTCAAAATATTTTTGCTAAAAAAACAGATTTAGAAGTCATAATTGAAAAGCCTAAGAAGCTAGGACTCGCCACTATAGAGAGCATATTTAACAAAGATGCTACAATCACAAATTCAAAAGTATTTATGGGTACAGTCCGTTCAGGACAAAGAATTGAATTTGAGGGCAGTGTTATTTTATTAGGAGATGTTAATGCAGGCTCAGAAGTTGTGGCTGAACAAAATATAGTTGTTGTAGGAGATATTAGAGGGCATGTTCATGCAGGCGCAAAAGGAAATCGTTCTTGTTTTATTGCTGCTAATAATATAAATGCTACACAACTTCGAATTGCCGATTTAATGCTTAAAAATGAAGAAAAAATCGATGTAAGTAATGGGTATGAAATTGCGAGAATTACAATGGGAGAAATAAACATCGAAAAATAAAATTTAAGCGATGGTTTTTTACACATCGCTTTTAATTTTTTTAAAATTAATTTTTGCTTTCTAATATAGAAAGTAGTATTGGAGTGATGCATTATGAAAAAAGTTGGAATTGTTGGTGGAGGAATTAGTAGCTTGATGGCAGCATATAACCTCATTAAAAATTCTAAAGATGTAAATGTTACAATTTTTGAAAGAGGAAATTCTTTAGAAAAAAGACAATGTCCTATTTTACAGAAAAAGACAGATAAATGTTTAAAATGTAAAAGTTGTGCAATCATGGAAGGAATAGCTGGAGCCGGTGCTTTTAGTGATGGAAAATATAACATTACTACTGAATTTGGTGGATGGCTTCAAGACATAAGAGATGATACTTTAGAATATATAGAAAAAGCAGACTCTATTTTGGTTGAAAATGGTGCTACTACATATAGATTTATGCCAAACGACGAATTAAAAAAAGAGTGCCTAAAATATGACTTACACATGCTTCAATCAGAGTGTAAACATTTAGGAACAGATGCTAACTTTGACACTATGGTTAGCTTGGTTAATAATATTCAAAAAATTGGTAAAGATAGAGTGAAAATTTTAACTCAATTTGATGTTTGTGATGTTACTGATGATAAGGATGATAAAAAACATATTTTTAAAAAAGTTGGTGACGACGGCAAAGAAGAATATGAAGAAATTTTTGATATTATTATTTTTGCAACTGGAAGAGCAGGAAGTAGATTCTTTAGTGGCTGGTGCAGAGAACATGGTGTAAATCTAAAAAACAATCAAGTTGATGTCGGTGTTAGAGTAGAACTTCCAGCAAGTATTTGGGAAGATTTCGAAAAGAAAATCTATGAACCAAAAGTTGTGTATAGAACAAGACAATACGGAGATATATGTAGAATGTTTTGCTTCAATGGTCGTGGTGAAGTTGTTACAGAAAATACAGATGGTATTTTAACTGTTAACGGTCATGCATATAAAGCAGAAGAAAAGAAAACAAAAAACACAAATTTTGCCATACTTTCTACAACAAGATTTACAGAACCTTTCAATCAACCAATTGAATATGCAAGATATACTGCAGGGCTTGCAAACATGGTTTCAGGCGGTGGAGTAATAGTTCAAAGACTTGGAGATTTAGAGTTAGGAAGAAGAACAGATATAAAGAGATTAAGACAATCTACAGTTCAACCAACTTTAAAAGGCGCTGTACCAGGTGATTTAAGTTTATGTATGCCGAAAAGACAATTAGACAATATTATAGAGATGCTTCATCAATTAGATAAAATTGCTCCAGGCACTGCAAACTACGATACGCTTCTTTATGGTATAGAGTGCAAGTACTATGGTGCTAGACCAGAAACAGATGATGAATTTAGACTTGCAGGTAAAAATAATTATTACGCAATTGGAGATGGTGCAGGCTTTACAAGATCTCTTGCACAAGCTTCAGCACAAGGTCTAATGGTTTCAGACCACATTTTAAAGAATAAATAAGGAGTTTAAAATGCCCCAATTTACTTTTATATTACCATGTTTAAATGAAGAAAACACAATTGAATATTGTATTAATGAAATTAAAAAATCAATTGAAGACAATCATTTAGATGCTGAAATTTTAGTTTCAGATAATGGAAGTACAGATAAAAGTAGAGAAATCGCAGAAAGTTTAGGTGCAAGAGTTTGCATTTGTGAAGAAAAAGGTTATGGTAATGCATTAATTAATGGAACTAAAAATGCAAATGGTAAATATTGTGTAATGGGAGATTGTGATGGAAGTTATGACTTTTATAACATAAAACAATTTATCGAAAAGCTAGATGAAGGTTATGAGATGGTTGTTGGAAATCGTTATAAAGGCGGAATTGAAAAAAATGCAATGCCGATTTCTCATTACTTTGGAGTTAAGTTTTTAAGCGGATATGCAAATTTATTTTTCCAAACTCCAATTAAAGATTTTCACTGCGGATTAAGATTTTATGATACTGAAAAAATTAAAAATATAAAGCTTAGCTGTCCGGGTATGGAATATGCAAGCGAAATGATTATAAAGGCAAAAATTAATGGCATTAAAATGTGTGAAGTAGCAACAATATTAAGAAAAGACAAAAGAGGGCATGGTGCACATTTAAAGACCATTAGAGATGGCTTCAGACACTTATTCTTTATAACTCACGCATTTATATTTCAAAGGAGCTATATAGTAAATAAAACATCAAAAACTAAGGTTAATAATTAGGATATTATGTTGACTTCTCCTCCAAAATATGGTATTATGTAAAGGTATGTAAATAGCTTATACACTAATATCTTAAAATTTTGGAGGTATTTTTATGAACTTTTATCTCAACAAATGGACCGTAGTGCCCTCAGACTTTGGTATTTACCTCATTCATGATGAAAAACCCAAGATGTTTGACATCATTGAGTGTCGGCAGATGGTAAGAGGCCTTATGGGCAACTACAACGGTTATAAATACTATGGTTTTTACGAGCAGGAACGGGTTAGATTTATCTTTGTGACCAAAGAATCTATGAACTTCCCGGCAATCGAAGCCAGATGGGGCTGCAAAAAGACTGCCCTCTTGGTTGAAGGTGCCCTGTATGATGTGAAAACTAGCAGATTTGTTACACTTTCTTCGGTTGCCCCTTCTTGCAAGGATGTCTTTTATAAATTTGTAATCTATGATGGCGGAACGCCCAATGTGGTATACAATGACGTAACTCGTGAATATGTCATTTTGTACCATACTACTTCCGATGTCAACACCATCAGAGAGAAGAGAAGCAAGATTATTCCCACTGTTGTTACATATGCAAATAGTCCATATGCTAACTCCATTAAGAGAAATCGTGCCATCTTCTTTGAGCCGGCGAGGTCTTCAGAAGGCCAGAGTGACTTTATTATCCTGGAAAAAGAGATGACACTTACAAAAGAGCAGGACAAGGCTTCCTTTGTAAGGTGCATCTATGATAATCAGGCAAGAGAAGAACAGTTTTCCAATCTGCATTCTTATTCGGTTATCAATGAACTCCTTAGTAAGGCCTCGAATGCCAATATAGGGGAAGTTTCAATGACTTCTTACATTATTGGCGGAGATACCTGCCTTATCGTAAGAAGTCCCTATGGCGACTTTGGAGAACTGATTCTGCTTATAGTTGCAGGAGAAGTGTTTTACCAAAACGAAATTAGTTTCTATGATTATGAAGTCGTAGATACAACCGACACAGCCCTGCATGGACATCTTGTTCTTAAACTATATTGGGAAAAGAGTGATATCGAAAATGGTATATCTTATTTTGATGTTACCGAGCGTATCACATATGAAAGATTGAATAATTTATATGCATAACAAAAAAAGACGAGGATTTTTTCCTCGTCTTTTTATTTGTATAATAATTTATATGTATTTTTCCCTATTTTTTGAATAATTCCATCATCTTCTAATGCCTTTAATTCGCGCATCATAGCGCTTCTATTAACACTTAAAAAATCAGCTAAATCAGTAAGAGAAAAAGGAAGTCTTACTCTACTTGAAAAGTTTTCTGTAGAAAGTGTTTCAAAATAAAAATGGAGTTTTTCACGAATAGTACGTTTTGAAATCATTTCTATTCTAGAGTTTAAGTGGGTTGTATTTTCGAACAATAAATTTAATAAAGTTGTATTTAATTCTTCATGAAATTTACATTTTGGATCACATTTTTTTATTACATCATCTAACATCATTGTAAGAACAATACATTTTTTAGTAGCAATAACACAAAGTTCACTATTAGTAAAAACGTTATAAAAAGCCTCTCCAAAGACACTACCTTCTCTGTAAAAATCGACAATATCTTTATTGCCACGTTCATCATATCTTACCAAAACAGCTTCTCCACTTAGCAGAATGAAAATTTGCTTTCTTTTTTGGATATATGAAGTAATTTCGGCATGTTTTGCATATTCTTTTTTGATTAATTGATGACAAAAATTCTTCATTTCAAGAATTTTTTCAATATCTACCATAATTTCTCCTCAACTTCTTTATTTTTAGCCATCTTTTTAGTATACTTTAGTGAGATTATATAGGAAAAAATGAACTCTATCAAGCAAATATGGAGGAAGTTTAATGAAAGTAATAAAAAGAGATGGAAGGGCAGTAGATTTCGACAGAAATAAGATTGAAATTGCCATTGAAAAAGCAAATAACGAGGTGCGTCCTAAAGAAAGGGCCACAAAAGATGAAATAAAAGCAATTATTAATTATGTAATGGAACTAGATAGAAAGAGAATCCTTGTAGAAGATATTCAAGATATCATAGAAGAACAGCTTATGGACATGAAGCACTTTGAACTAGCAAAAAAATACATGATTTATAGGTACACAAGAGCTTTAGTTAGAAAAGCAAATTCTACAGACCAATCAATTTTGGGATTGATTAAAAATCAAGGAAAAGATCTTTTAGATGGTAAAACCAATAACGTATCTGTAATTGCATCTACACAAAGAGATTTAATTGCAGGTGAAGTATCAAAAGATTTAACCAAGAGAATTCTACTTCCAGAAAAAATTTCAACGGCACACGAAGATGGTGTGTTGTTTTTTCACGATAGTGATTATTTTTTACAACCAATTTTTAATTGCTGCTTAATTAATATTCGAGATATGCTAGATAATGGAACTACTATGAATGGAATCATGATAGAAACGCCAAAGTCTTTTCAAGTTGCGTGTAATGTCACAACGCAAATAATTGCAAGTGTTGCAAGTGCACAATATGGTGGACAATCAGTAGATGTTTCATATCTAGGTAAGTATTTAAGAAAAAGCTATGAAAAATTTTTGGTAGAAATAAAAGAAGAAGTTGGAAAAGATATTAAAAAGGAATTTGCAGAAAAAATTGCAAGAAGAAGACTAAAAAATGAACTTGCTTCAGGGATTCAAACTATACAATATCAGATTAATACATTAATGACTACAAAAGGCCAAGCTCCTTTTGTAACCCTATATCTACATATTCAAGATGATGAGTATAAAAAAGAAAATGCAATGATTATAAAAGAAATATTTAATCAAAGAATTCAAGGAATAAAAAACGAAGACGGTGAGTATGTAGCAACAGATTTTCCAAAATTAATTTATGTTTTAGATGAAAACAATAACTTATCTGGCGGAGAATTTGACTATTTAACGAAACTTGCAATTGATTGTGCCAAAAAGAGAAAATATCCAGATTTTATATCTGCAAAAATAATGAAGAAAAATTATCAATCAAATGTGTATAGCCCAATGGGATGTAGAAGTTTCTTACCATCTTGGAAAGATAAGGATGGCAATTATAAATTTGAAGGAAGATTTAATCAAGGTGTAGTTACAATCAATCTTCCACAAATTGCTATAGTTGCAGATGGTAGTGAAGAAAAGTTTTGGCAAGAACTAGATGAAAGAATGAAGCTTTGCTATGATGCATTAATGTGTAGACACTATGCTCTTTTAGGCACTACTTCGGACGTTTCACCTATCCATTGGAGATATGGAGCTGTTGCAAGATTAAAAGCTGGCGAAAAAATAGATGAACTTTTAAAAGGAGGATATTCAACTTTGTCTTTGGGTTACACAGGTCTTAATGAAGTAACACAAGCACTTAAAAACACATCTATAGAAACTCCTGAAGGTCACGAATTTGCAATCAAAGTAGTAAAGAAAATGAAAGAATTAGTTGACTCGTGGAGAAAGGAAACAGGTATAGGCTTTGTATTATTTGCAACTCCAGAGTCTTGCTTAAACGATAGATTTATAAAAATAGATAAAGATATTTATGGAAGCATCAAAGGGATAACGGATAAAGAAAATTATACCAATTCGTTCCATAGTCCAGATGATGAATTAGATATAAAACAAAAGATTAAGCTAGAAGCGGAATTTCAAAATTTAACTCTAGGCGGTGCAATTTCTTATATTGACATATCTAAGTGCGACAATTTAGAAGAAATGATTAAGTACATTTATGATAATATTCAGTACGTTGAATTTAAAAACTAAATAGCCTACAAATATTGAACGATAGCATAGTTTAGTGTAAAATGTTATATTAAGATATTTTTGATTAATCTACAAATGAAAGCCAAATGTTAAATTAGAAAGCAGGAACTAAAATGAGCGAAAACAATGTTCAAGATACAACACAAGCGAATGTAAATAGTGTTAGTGGAACAGCGACTAGCATAAGCGATAAAGATGCTAACAAGATGTTTCACAGAAAAAGAAGAATGGAAAGAATCAAACGATACACCAAGAGATTAATTATCATTGGTGTTATTGTTGGAATTTATTTTTATTCTAAATACAATGCACCAAAAGTTGAAGAAGTAAAAGAATTTAACTTTGACGAAAATGTCGTAGATTATGGAAATATTGCAGTTACAGTTGAAGGTGATGGTGTAATTACAGCAAATAGTATTTATAATATTACTCCAAAAGTTACAGGCGAAATTTTATCAGATTTTGTAGTTGCAAATGAAGATGTTCAAAAAGGTGATGTGCTTTATATAATTGATTCTAAAGATGTAAATACAAGCATCAATCAAGCAAATTTAGGAGTACAACAATCAAATGTTTCAATTTCACAAGCGCAACAAAGTTACGACAACATTTTAAAACAAATTAATGATTTAAAAATATATTCTTCTGCAGATGGTTTTGTAGAAAACCTAATGTTAAGCGAAGGCTCATATGTTAATGCAATGAGTGTTGTTTGTGACATTAACGAAAAAAATGTTTATGAAGTAACACTTCAATTTAGAAGTGCAACAATTAAAAATGTTATGCCAGGCGACAGAGTTTCACTATTCTTTTTAGATTATATTTATTATCTTGATGGTAAAGTTGTAAAAGTATCAGATAGCACAAACTTAAATAATATGGGCGCACAAGTTACAGATGTTACTATTTCTCTAGAAACATCAGGCTATAGTGTAGATAATGCTAGAGTTGAAGGTACAATATTTGTAAGTGATGGTTCACAAATTGTAAGTATTAATAATTCATATTTAAAACCAAAGAGTTCAAATGTTGTTCTTTCAGATAGTACAGGAACTGTAAAAGAACTATATGTTGAAAATGGTTCATATGTACATAAAGGAGATTTAATTGCGGTACTTGAAAACAGCAATTTAAACACACAATTAGATAATGCTGCTCTTTCAATAGAAAATGCAAAAATTGCAAAGAAAAATGCGCAAAACTCTTTAAATGGCACAAGACAGCAATTAGATAACTATTATATTACTTCTCCAATCACAGGAAGAATAGTATTTAAAAATAGCAAAAAGGGCGATGTAATTTCAAATTATCAACAATCAGCTTCAAACGTTATGGCAATAGTTGCAGATGTATCTACATTAAAATTTGAAATGCAAATAGATGAATTGGATATTACAAAAATTCAGTTAGGACAAGAAGTAGAAGTCACAATAGAAGCATTAGATAATAAGACATTTAAAGGGACTGTTTCGAATATAAATGTTATTGGTACAAACATTGGAAGCACCACCAACTACACAATTATTATTGAGGTTCCTGGAACTGATGAAATATATTCTGGAATGACAGTAGATGCAAAAGTTAAAGTTGCAGAAAAAGATAACGTATTAGTAATACCTCTTACAGCTGTTAGAAAGGGAGATATAGTTTATAAAAAATCTTCTAACCCAGAATTCCAAGATGAAGATCAAGAAGTGCCACAAGGATATGAAAAAGTAAAAGTTGAAATAGGACTTAATAATTCTGATTATGTTGAAATAGTATCTGGACTTGAAAAGGGAGATATTGTATTAACAGATAAAGTAAAAGAAAGTGGTAAGTTCTCAATGGAGAATCTTGCTACAATGATGATGGAGAATTAGTAATGATTGATTTGCAAAACGTTTATAAGATTTATAAAGTTGGTGATTCAATGGTTCATGCTTTAGATGGCATGAGCCTCCATATTGATGAGGGCGAATTCGTAGCAATAGTAGGTCAATCAGGTTCTGGAAAATCTACATGTATGAATATTATAGGTTGCTTAGATATTCCTACAGATGGAAAATATATTTTAGATGGCATCGATGTTAGTACACTTTCTGATGAAGAACTTTCATACATTAGAAATTTTAAATTAGGTTTTATTTTCCAACAATACAACTTAATTCAAAAATTAAATGTTATTTCAAATGTTGAGTTACCTCTTATTTATCAAAGAGTACCAAAATATGAAAGAACAGAAAGAGCTAAAGAAGCATTAAAAAGAGTTGGACTTGAAGGAAAAGAAAATAGATATCCAAATCAGCTTTCTGGTGGACAACAACAAAGAGTTTCAATTGCAAGAGCATTAGTTAGTAAGCCTTCTGTTATACTTGCAGACGAGCCAACAGGAGCTTTGGATAGTAGAACGGGTATTGAAGTTTTAGAGTTAATTAAAAAACTAAACGAAGAAGGAAATACAATTATTCTAGTTACACATGATAACGGGATTGCACAACAAGCAAAAAGAATTGTTAGAATACATGATGGAAAAATAATTGAAGACTCTGCTACACAAAATGTAAAAGCAGAACAAAAATAGTTTTTTGAAAGGAAAATAAGATGCAAATAGCACAATCTTTTTTCTTAGCACTTAAAAGTATCTGGGCAAATAAAATGCGTGCACTTCTTACAATGCTCGGAATAATTATAGGTGTTGCAGCAGTTATATTAATAGTTGGACTTGGAAATGGTGTAACCAATAAAGTTGAGGATACATTCCAAGAAATGGGTTCTAATGTTATAGTTGCAAGTGCGTATGCACAAAACACTAGTAAGCATTTAACTATTGAGGGAATTGAAGAAATGGCAAAAGCCGACGATAACATTACAATTTTTTCTCCGTATGTTCCTTCTACGCAAAAAGTTAGAGTTGGAAAAACTGAAAAAAATGTTCCAATAAATGGAATAACAGGTGATTATATAAATTTAAGAAGCAGAAAGCTTGATTTTGGAAGAAACATTGAATATGTTGATGAAAGTAGACTTCAAAGAGTTTGTATACTATGTAATCACGTAATGACAGATTTTTTCGGTAAGGATGTTGATGGCGCAACAGTTATTGGTCAGTACATTAAAATAGGTGGTACCAAATTTAAAATAATTGGAATTTTAAATGAAGTATCTAAATCAAAATTGAGTGACGAAGATAATAGCATTTTTATCCCATACACGGTTGCACAAAAGGAGTTTAATCAAAAATATATTACAACATGGTATTTTACTTATCTAGACAAGGAGTCGGCAAAAACAGCAACGGATGTTATAGATAAATATTTTTATAATATTTTCAAAGATGCAGACGATTATATTATTATAGATGCACAAAGTATTATGGATAATATGAACGACACAATTAATACAATTAAGATGGTTTTAGTTGCTATAGCAGGTATTTCACTTTTAGTAGGTGGAATAGGAATCATGAATATAATGCTAGTTTCTGTTACTGAAAGAACAAGAGAAATAGGTATAAGAAAAGCAATTGGAGCAAATAAAAAAGACGTTCTAATGCAGTTTGTTATAGAAGCAATTACTACTTCTGGACTAGGCGGGGCAATTGGTATTGCGCTTGGAGGATTTTTGACAAGTGTTGTGTCTAAAGCCTTTGAAATTAGGGGAGATGTAAGCTTAGATTCTATTATTATAGCAAGCGGAATATCAGTGTTTATAGGCGTTATATTTGGATATTTACCAGCAAATAAGGCAGCAAATTTGCACCCAATTGATGCTTTAAGGTATGAATAATTAAGGGTAATCGGCTACTTTTTAGTAGCCGATATTTTTTGTAAAAAAATGTGATTTTATAGGGACAAATGGGCTTTTTTATGTTACAATTAAAAGGCAGATTTTGTAAAAAGAGGAGATTTTTGTAAAATGGGAACAAAAAGATATAAAGTTGAGCCTATTAATTCAATTAAAGAAATGCAAGAGAAAGCAGTAGCTGCTTGCCCAGATAGGCTTGCTTTTAGATATAGAAAAGGAAAAGAAATAATTGATGTTACTTTTAAGGAGTTTTATGAACTCACCCTGTCACTGGGAGCTGCCCTGAACAAGCTTGGTACAAAAGGAAAACACATTGCTTGTATTGGAGAAAACAGTTTTAATTGGATTACAGTACTATATACTGTTTTAAAAAGTGATGCTGTATTTGTACCAATAGATAAAGAATTACCATTAAAAGACATTATCACAGTTTTAAATCATTCAGAATCAAATTATTTGTTTTATTCACAAAGATATGAAAAACATATAAACGAAATTAAAAAGAACTGTCCAAAAGTTGAAAAATTTATAGCATTTGATAATGAAAAAGATGAAGGAAAAGATATTCTTTCATACAAAAAATTCGTTGCAAGTGGCAAAAAACTTTGGAAAGCAGGTAAGTTTAAAGAAGAAGAACATGACACAAATGTTATGAAAGAAATTATTTATACATCTGGAACAACTGGAATGGCTAAAGGCGTAATGCTTACAGAACACAACTTAGTTTCTGTAGTTACAGGAGCCTTAGCAATTACTACACTTGAAGATGTTGCACTTTCAGTTTTGCCATACCATCATACGTATGAAGCATCTTGCGACATTTTAATTGGTATGCACAATCACACAACTATTTGTATAAATGACAGCTTAAAAAATATATTACCAAACTTACAAACATTTAAACCAAGTCTTATGATGATAGTTCCTGCATTTGCAGAGCTGTTCTATAAAAAGATTTGGGCAACAGCAGAAAAAGAAGGAAAAGCAAATTTACTTAGGAAACTAATTAAAATTAGTAATGGATTTAGAAAAGTAGGTATCGATTTAAGAGGGCCACTATTTAAATCTGTTAGAAAAGCTTTTGGTGGAAACTTAAAGCAACTAATTTCAGGAGGTGCTCCACTTCGTAAAGAAATAGGAGATTTCTTTAATGACATAGGTCTTCTAATGCAAAATGGATATGGAATTACAGAATGTTCACCACTAGTTTCGGTTAATGTTCCTACGCTTAACGATCCTTCAACAGTAGGTGTTCCTTTAGACTGCTGTGAGGTTAAAACAATAAACAATACCGATGAAGGCATTGGAGAAATTTGCGTAAAAGGCGATATCGTAATGCTCGGTTACTATAAAGATGAAGAAAAAACAAAAGAAGTATTCGAAGAAGGAGGCTGGTTTAATACAGGTGACTTCGGTAGAATTACAGATAAAGGTCAAGTGCAAATTGTTGGAAGACAAAAGAATTTCTTCGTTTTAGAAAATGGTAAAAACGTTTATCCGGAAGAAATTGAAAATTATGTTTTAGCAATTCCATATGTTAAAGAAGCTATTGTTAAAGCTTCTAAAAATAGTTTTGGAATGAATGGAAATAATTTAGTTGCAGAAGTTTATTTAGATCCTGAAGCTGTAAAAGAGCTTGGAGATATAGATGTTGCAAAGAAATTAAAAAATGATATTAATGAGCAAACTAAAGAACTTCCAGTATATAAACGTATTTCTGAAATAGAAATCAGAGATACAGAATTTGCAAAGACCACTACAAATAAAATTAAAAGATAGAGGGGTTTTTTATGGCATATAATCATAAAGAGATAGAAGAAAAATGGCAAAAATATTGGGAAGAACATAAGGCATTTAAAACAGATGCACATGATTTTTCAAAACCAAAGTTTTATGGACTTATTGAATTTCCATATCCATCAGGAAATGGACTTCATGTAGGTCATCCAAAGAGTAATACAGCAATAGATATTATTTCTAGAAAAAGAAGAATGGAAGGATATAACGTATTATATCCAATTGGTTGGGATGCATTTGGTCTTCCAACAGAAAACTACGCTATAGCAAATAAAGTTCATCCTGCAGAAGTTACAAAGAAAAACGTAGATAGATTTAGAACACAACTTAAGAAAATTGGATTTTCTTTTGATTGGGATAGAGAAGTAAATACAACTGACCCAAGTTATTACAAGTGGACACAATGGATATTTATACAACTATACAAAAAAGGTTTAGCATACAAAGCTGAAATTCCTATAAACTTCTGTACAAGTTGTAAAGTAGGACTTGCAAACGAGGAAGTTGTAAATGGCGTTTGTGAAAGATGTGGCGGAGAAGTTATCCAAAAAGTTAAAAGCCAATGGATGCTTAAGATTACTGAATATGCAGAAAGACTATATGATGACTTAGACCAAACAGACTTTATTGAAAGAGTAAAAATTCAACAAAGAAACTGGATTGGTAAATCTAAAGGTGCTGAAGTAGACTTTAAGATTGCTGGTACAGATGAAAAACTTACAGTTTATACAACACGTCCAGATACATTATTTGGTGCTACTTACATGGTTATTTCACCAGAACACAAAATACTAGAAAAATTAGATATTCAAAATAGAGATGAAGTTGTTGCATACCAAAAAGAAGCAGCTAAAAAGAGCGAGTTCGAAAGAACAGAACTTAACAAAGAAAAAACAGGTGTTATGCTTAAAGGTGTAATGGCTGTAAATCCAGTAAACGATGAAGAGATTCCAATATGGATTTCTGACTATGTACTTGCTTCTTATGGTACTGGTGCTATCATGGCCGTTCCTGCTCATGATGAAAGAGACTGGGATTTCGCAAAGAAATTTGACATGCCAATTATTGAAGTTGTTGCAGGCGGAAGAGATGTAAACGAAGAAGTTTATACAGATGTTAATGATGGTATTATGGTAAATTCTGGATTCTTAAATGGAATGAAGGTAAAAGAAGCTATTGCAGCAATTACTAAATTCTTAGAAGAAAAAGGAATTGGTCATGCTAAAACAAACTTTAAATTACGTGACTGGGTATTCTCAAGACAAAGATATTGGGGAGAACCTATTCCAATGGTTTATTGTGAAAAATGCGGATGGCAACCACTTCCAGAAGAGAGCTTACCACTAAAACTTCCATTTACAGAAAGCTATGAACCAACAGATAATGGTGAATCACCACTTTCTAAACTTACTGATTGGGTTAAAACTACATGTCCAAAATGTGGTGGACCTGGTACAAGAGAAACTGATACAATGCCTAACTGGGCAGGTTCTTCATGGTACTTTATTAGATACGTAGACCCACACAACGATAAATGCATTGCAGACCCAG
The DNA here is from genome assembly GCA_947164995.1 of uncultured Clostridia bacterium. Taxonomy (GTDB): domain Bacteria; phylum Bacillota; class Clostridia; order TANB77; family UBA1234; genus RGIG6105. The sequence continues at coordinate 19,207 of CAMUYU010000001.1, read as the reverse complement.
AGCTTTTAAAACATTGGATGCCTGTTGATTGGTACAATGGTGGAATGGAACATACAACACTTCACTTATTATATTCAAGATTCTGGCACAAGTTCTTGTATGATATAGGTGCAGTTCCTACTTCTGAGCCATATCAAAAGAGAACATCTCATGGTATGATTTTAGGATCAAACGGTGAGAAGATGTCTAAATCAAGAGGAAATGTTGTAAATCCTGATGAAATCATTGATGAATATGGTGCAGATACTTTAAGAATGTACGAAATGTTTATGGGTGCATTCGACCAAGAAGCTCCATGGTCTACAGAGAGCATTAGAGGATGCTATAAATTTATTGAAAGAGTTTATAGATTACTTGAAAATGTTACTCCTGAAGAAGATTATTCAAAAGACTTTGAAAGCACAATGCACAAGATGATTAAGAAAGTTTCTGAAGATTATGAAAAGATGAAATTCAACACTGCAATTGCTACAATGATGTCTTTTGTAAATGACGTTAATAAAAAAGGTTCAATTACAAGAGGCGAAATGAAGACTTTCTTAACACTTTTAAATCCAGTATCTCCACACATTACAGAAGAAATGTGGGATCAATTAAAATTTGAAGGAAGAGTATATGAGCAAACATGGCCAACTTATGATGAGGCAAAGACAATAGATAGCGAAATAGAAATTCCAGTTCAAGTTAATGGAAAATTAAGAGGAAAAGTTGTTGCAAATAAAGATGCTTCAAAAGAAGAAGTTGAAAGTTTAGTAAAAGCAAACGACGACATCAAGAGATTTATAGATGGAAAAGAAATTGTAAAAGAAATCTATATTCCAGGAAGAATGTACACAATAGTTATTAAATAATCAAAATTAAAGAGGTTCAACATTGGAGTTGAACCTCTTTTTTTGATGCAATTTATTTGTGCGGACATATAAACATGGCTTGTTTATACGTCCATTTTATATCATGATATTGTTAGCGTTTTAATTCGCCCTGTATTGTTAAATCTTTGCTAATAATGCAAAAGACCTTATTTGTAAAAATAAATTGTGCTAATTTGTAATTTGTAAATTTAATAATAAAACGATTCTAGGGCTTCCTTTTTCAAGGGAGCATATTATTTAAAAAATTATAAAATTACAAATAAATGCACCAAAAGTGATGGCCGAAGCCATCAATGTAGCAGATAGCAAAAGCTATCCATAGGTGATTAAAATCACCGCTACGTATAAGGGATATAAATATCCCTTCAATTGGCTCATATTTAATTAATAGCAATTGAGTGGAAAGCTATTAATAGAATATAGATTTAAATTTCGTCTCACGAAATACCAAAAAATTAAATAAGAACTTCAAATTCTTTTGAATTTAATTTAGAAATTTCGAATTCTAAATGTTGAATTTCAGATTGAATTTTGTCATATACTTCTTTCATTGCGTGAGCATCAAAATTAGTTTCTTTTGCTTCAAAATAAGAATTATTTACTTCAGTAACTCTCCTTTTTGTGCCTTTTTCGTTTAAGAAATTTTCAACTAAATACATCTTCTTTCTAAGAAGAGATATTTTTATTAATGCATCTGCAATAGTATCTCCATTAGATAGTTTGAACTCATTATTTTTTTGAGCAATAGCTTGTTTAGCAATTTGAATTTTTTCAAAAAGTTCATTATATTCGATAAATTCACTTTTGAATTCTTCTCTATAATCTTGAATAATGTTTTTTCTGCCATCTAGTTCTTCCACTGTAGTGGTGAATATATGTTTTCTTAATTTGCTATCTAATATATTAAGATTTCTTTCATATTCTGAAACTAGATTCATAAGATTTGATAAATTTGTTTTCATAAAAAATCATCCTTTCCACGTGAAATTATACTACAAAAAAGGGCAAAATATCAATTAATTGATTGTAAAATCTTTGTAATATAGGTAAAATATTTATGAATAAAAATGGAGGTTATTTTTTATGTTACAGAAAGTAAAAACTATGGGAATTTATTCAATTTGCCATTTCTTAGTAGATTTTTTAAGTTGTATTTTTGTTTTAGGCGTAGCTTCACAGTACTGCATGGGTAAAGAGAGCATATATTTTGCAGAGGTGGTAATATATAACTTTTTTGCATTTGCTTTTCAAGTGCCACTTGGAATGGTAATGGATAAATTTAAAATATATAAATATGTTGGAATATTAGGATTTTGTATAATAGGAATATGTTATGTATGGGGCCCTGGAAATCCAATCCTTTTAGCAAGTTTGGTTGGTATAGGAAATGCATTATTTCATTTAGAAGGTGGAGTAAATTCTTTTGAACAAAGCAAGGGAACAGCATTTTTAAATGGATTATTTGTAGCACCTGGTGCAATGGGAATATTTTTAGGAACAGCATTTCATAATCAACTTGCTGTTACATATTGGCCAATAATAATGGTATTTGTTGCAATAGTATTATTAACTGCAGTTCAAAACAAAGAATTACCGTATATAACTGAAGAACAAGAAAGAATAGAAAAAGAAGGATCTAAATTTAAGTATCAAGATATTTTAGCAATTGCTTTATTAATTGGAGTATCAATCGTTGTTCGTTCAATTGGTGGAAGTGCAATTCAATATGGATGGAAGACAGGATTTATAATTGGTCTTTTATATACAATCTTAGTAGTACTTGGAAAAATGTTTGGTGGCTTTATTGCAGATAGAGTAGGGCTAAAAAAGACTGCAATTATAGCTTTAAGCCTTGCATGCGTAAGCTTAATCGCAGGCTTTACAATTCCGTTTTTCGGATATATAGGAATATTTTTATTTAATGTTCCAATGGCGATTACTTTATTATTACTTGAAAAATGTAATACAAAGAACTTAGCTATGATGGTAGGACTTAATACATTTTTCTTGTTTGTTGGATATTTAATTTGCATGATTCCTAATGCAATTAATAATTATGTTGTTTTAATTACAAGCATAATTTTAGCAATTGTTTCAATATATTTTGCATTCCAAAAATTTGATAAATCTACGATATTATAAATGTGAAATGAGGAAAAAATGAATTTGAAAAAATTTTTTATAATTATAATTATAACTTTTGCCATAACACTTATTGGAATAGGTGCTTTTAGTGTTATTTCAAGTCAATATAAGGATAACAGTTATACTATATCGGAAGGAATGGCATTTTGGGATTATTATTATATTGAAACATATACTGGAGAAAATAAGGATTCATCATATGCACTAAGTATAATATCAAAAGTAATACAAGACAATAGAGAGAAAAGCTTTCTCCCTGAGATGAAAATTGGATATGCTGATGATGAAGTTGAAATAGAATATACAGAAGAACTAAGCAATATTTATGAAATAGTGAAAAACAAAAGCAACAAAAGGTATGACATTGAATGCATTTATAAAGATGAGTATGGATTTATTAAAGATATTTTAATAAAAGAAAGTGGAATTTCTATAAAAAATGATTCTTTAAAAGTCCCTAGGGACAAAAGTGAATTTGATGCAAGGAATAAAATAGACTTTAATAAGCAATTTAGTAAATATTTAGGGAAAACACTTAGTAAAAGTGATGTAAAAAGTTTTGTAAAAAAGGTTATTGAAAATAATTCTAAAAAAGAAAATAATATATATGTTAGATTTAGTAACACCTTTGCAAGAAAAGAAACAGTTAGCTATGATGAGTATTGTTATGATAAGCGTACACTAGAAGAAGCAATAATACGCAACGGGATTCATATTATATACGTAGACGGATACGATGATAATGGAAGAATATCATATGTTTCAGTAATACCTATGTTGGTTGAGATGGATTAATTTTAGAAGGGATATTAATATGAATGATTTTTTTAGTACAGTGTTAAGTTTAATGTATCCGCTTTTATTAACAATAATAATTGAGTATTTAATTATACAATTAATTGTTAGAAAGAGATTTGTCTTAGGGCAGGTTGCACTTGTAAACTTAGTTACAAATCCAGCAATCAATTTGATATTTAGATACATGTATTCTTTTACTACTTTAAGTGATTCTAGTATTTGGAATATAATATCGATTCTTGAGGTTGTTGTAGTTTTTGTAGAAGGTGCATTATATAAATATTTATTTAAAACTAAATGGTCACACGGATTAATTATTTCACTGATTGCCAATTGGCTTGCATATTTAATTAGTTTTTTACTGTAAAAATATTAATATAAATAAAAAGGAGATACTTATGAAAAAGAATATTTTTTTATTAATCACTTTATTAGTAATATGTTCAAGTTTTGCTTTTGCAGATTTAATTGACTATGGTTATAAACAAGTCGAGCCTTTTATAAAAGAAATTGGATTTATGACTATTTGTGCCGTATTGTTAGCGTTTATTGTTCTTAATGTATTAAAGAAGATTTTTGAGGCTATTCAAAAGAAACATGGGAAACCAAATAATTTTCTTTTAAAAAGTTTTATAACATTTGTTCTAGCTGTTGCAGTGTATTTTTTAGTAAAGAATTTGTTACCAGAAGATATGTTAAAAATGATTAATGCTAATAAAGAAAATATGTATTTAATCGCTGGTATTGTAGGGTTATTTACTATTGCATTATACAAGTTATTTGGAATTATAGAGTGTGTATTTATCAACGAAGAAACTAGACCTTCTGACTTATACTGCGTATTATTTGCCATTTTTGTTATTATAGCTAGTTCATTGTATACTCTTTATATTAGATACACTAATTCAGATAAATTAGATAACGATTTAAAATATTTAACAAATGTTATTAAAGTAAAAGAAAAAATGGAATTAAGAGAAGATATCAAAAGTCTTACTTTATATGGTAAAGCTGTAAATGCTAGCATTCCAAATGAGAAGGCTTCTATAAACGACGGAACGTTAAAAGGAAACGGATACGAAATAAAAAGTGATGGAACTGTAGTATTAGATATTAGTCAAGAGAAGGTATACACAATAGATATTTTTCCTGAAAACGAAAACATTAATAAACTATTTTGGTGGTATACACATGGTTATTTGTGGTAAGAATGATATGGAAGACAATTATTTAGAGGATTATTATGATTTTAAAAGAAAATGAACGAATAGATGATTTACAACTTAATAATTTAAAAATAATTCAAAATAGTAAAGAATTTTGTTTTGGAATAGATAGTGTTCTTCTTTCAGATTTTGCAAAAAGAGCAAAGAAGACTAAAAAAGTTGTTGACTTATGTGCTGGAAATGGAGTAATTGCTATTTTACTTTCCGCCAAAATAGATGCGGAAAGTATAGTTGGAGTTGAGATACAAGAGTATAGTGCAGAACTTGCAAATCGTTCAATTGAATTAAATAATTTGCAAGATAAAATTACTATTATTAATAAAGATTTAAAAAATATTAAGCAAGATATTCCATCTGGAAGCATAGATTTATGCACATGTAACCCACCATATAAACCTAAAAATTCAGGCATTATAAATGAAAAAGATAGTAAAACAATTGCGCGCCATGAGATTTCATGTACGCTTGAAGATATTATAAAAGAAGCATCAAGAGAGTTAAATTTTGGTGGAAGTTTATGCATGGTGCATAAAGTAGAAAGAATGACAGATATTTTTTATTATTTAAGAAAATATAATTTAGAACCAAAAAGAATGCAACTTATTTATCCTAAGGTAGGAGAGAGTGCAAACTTGGTTTTAATTGAAGGCACAAAAGGCGGTAAGCCATTTTTAAACATGGAACCACCAATCTATGTGTATAAAGATGAAAATGAGTATACAGAGCAAATATATGAAATTTATGGGATGAAATAAAAAAGGTTTGGAAATAATTCCAAACCTTTTTTGTTTTAGTATTCTAAACCTATATCTTTTATTACTTGTTCTTTATTATTTTTCATTGCAATCATAAAAGCATCTACCATTTCTGGATCGAATTGTGTACCTTTACATGATTCCATTTCTTCCAATGCTTTTACAACAGTAAACCTAGGTCTATATGCTCTATCTGAGGTCATCGCATCAAATGAATCGGCAACACACACAATACGTGCAAAGTATGGGATTTCTTCTCCTTTTAATCCTCCTGGATAACCTCTACCATCATATCTTTCATGGTGATGAAGTACCATTGGAATAAGAGGTTCAAATATTTTTGCAGGTCCTAATATTTTTGCGCCAATTGATGGGTGATTTTTAATATCATCATATTCATCATCTGTAAGTTTTCCTGGCTTTTGTAGTATTGCATCCGGAATTCCTATTTTTCCAACATCGTGGAAGAGAGCACCTTGTTTTAATGTATCTAAGTCTTCTTCTGAAAGGCCTAATTGTTTTCCTATCATAACTGAATAATAAGATACTCTATCTGAATGTCCACGTGTATATGAATCTTTTGCATCTACGGCAAGTCTTAAAGATTCGATTGTTCCATAATATGCGTCTTTTAATTGTGCATTTGCTTCTTCTAGTTGTTGATTTATATCTGCAATTATTTTCATTTGAGTAACAGATTTTAAGCCAGATTCAACTAAAAGAATTAGTTGGTCAAAACGAGAAGATTTTTCACAGTATCCTTGAATATCTAGTCTTTTAATTGTCTCAAGTGGAGGAGCCAAGTCTTTGTGACCTGTTAGTAATAGAATATATAAAGATTGATTGAATTTTCTAATTTCTTCTACTACTTTATCTCCATGAATAGGCATCATTAAAAAGTCTAGAATAAGTAAATCGTAATGCTCAGTTTTTAATACTTCGATTGCCTCTAAAGGATCTGTATAACCTTTTAATGTGTACTTGTTTAAGAACATAGACAATGAATCAATAATACCTTGTTCATCATCTACTACCATTATTTTAAAATCTTCTTTTTGGACCGTATCTTTTAGTCTCATAAGACTTCCTCCTTTTTATTGCTTAGGCTCTTCTTGGAAGTGTAATTATAAATGTTGTACCTTTACCTTCTTGTGATTCGAATGTCATATTTCCACTAAATTTTCCTCTAATTGTAGAGTATGACATATATAATCCAAGTCCGGTACCATTTTTACCCTTTGTTGTATACATTTGTTTAAATAGTTTTGCTTTTGTTTCATCGTTCATTCCACAGCCTTCATCAATTACTTTCATGATGATTTCTGTATCGTTTGCATCAATTTCAAATATTATTTCTTTTCCTGGTGTTCCACCATATGCAAATATAGAGTTTGAAATTAAGTTATTAATAACTTGAACCAAACTATTTACATCTCCAACTATATATATTGATGGGTCACACTTTAAATCAGTTGTAAGAATTAAGTTTGCTTGTTTAATTTCGTGTTTAATTAATATTTCTACACGTTTAGATAAATCATATAGTGTAAATTTCTCATTTTCTTGAGAAGCAAGTTGAGAAGCTTGCCCCTTAACAGCTGTTATAATGTCTGACATATATGAGTTATATGATTTAATCTTTGTAACACAATCTAGCATGTCTGTTGCAATTGCTTTGTGGTCATCTGATGTAACTACCGGATTATCTATTGATGCTCTATATTCGGCAATTAATTCTGTAAGACCTTCTGCTGCACCTGCAGTACTCATAATAGGAGTCTTCATATTGTGCGCGATACCACCAATTAATTCTCCTAGTGAAGCAAGACGCTCTTTTTCCATAAGCATTTGTTCATTGTTTTTAATTTCTACGATGTTTTCTTTCGTCAATTCTTGAACTTTATTAAATGCTATTACTAACTCGCCAAGCTCATCGTTTGAGGTAACTGGTAGATTTCTATTTAGTTTTTCTACACTACCATTTAATAAAACATCAATTCCATCAGTAACGATAGTAATATCTTTAGAAATTGAACGTGCAAAGTTATATGTAACTACAGATGAAATTATAAGAAGTATTATCATGTTTATAAACATGTCTCTCATATCATCAGAAGTTAAGTCATACATTACTATAATCTTTAATTCTTCACCAGATAGAATAATAGGGATTACAGTACCTTGCACTTCACTTCCATAGTATCCAAAAACTTTGTTATCGCTCTTGTCTGCCAAATCTCTTGCGTATGTGTAGAAGAAGTTATCTTCTATTGTCATAGGAATTAGATTTATGTTTGTGTAATATCCATCACTTGTATAATTCCTTTTTATATATCTTTCATCAAAATTGATGACTATATCATTGTCTCGAATATTAATGTTTTCTTTTAAATGTAATCGATTAGAATTATATTCATAATAATTAGAAGACACTACGTTGAAAAAGTAAACATTTCCTTTAGATTGGTTGTTTGGCAATTCAACAGGTAAATAATAAATGTTTGTAAATTCGTTTGCAAAGCAGTAAACAGTACCATTTTCATCCATCATAGATATGATGTCTGTTTTAAATAATTTTGGTGTGTTTGCTAAAGTGTTTTCTAAATCATTAATATCTGCTATTTTGCTTTCTGCTATTCTTTCAGATATTGAATTAATGTAGTGTCTTTGTGCAATATCTGCTTTATCTGTTAAGTTATTTGAATAAGAAAGGAAAAATGTATACATTATACATATGGCTGCAATTGGTGTTATTTGGAACATAATTGCTGGCGTAATTTTTAATTTTCCTTTTTGCAAAATAACTGTATTATTTAAATTTTGTAGAATAGTTTTAAATATACGTTTTGAAACTATGAATGTCAATGTTCCACATATCAATGACATTATCAATGCTACTAATAATACTTTAAAATCTGCAAAAGAAGTAAAGTTTAAAAATATAAAGGCAATTCCAATTGCAATAGATGGCATAATTGAAATAAGAATAAATGCTAGTTTAGGTATCGAAAAACACCTCTGAACAACGCGCAAATATTTCTCGTAGCCTTCCTTTGAGGCTTTACTTTCTTCCACAAGTTTATCTAAATTTGAAAACTCTCTCATTTCGTAAAGAATAAAGATTATCTCTATTGCATATATAACAAAGTATATTATTAGATATTGTTTAATGTATGTTATTCCACTTGAGAAAGTTTCATCAAATTCTGTATTAATAGTATTGGGACCATAATTTAATAGAATTGGCATAAAGTAATATGCTAAGCCTAAACCTACTATTAACACTAGCCCAAATACAATAATTGTGTAGAGTCGTACATTTTTTGCTAATATTCTGTCTAATAAAGTTCTCATCTTTGGTATCACCCTCATTCAAAATTAATTTTTAATCATATCTTCAATAAATGTTTTTAAATATTCTTCTGTGATATTAGGCCAATCCAAGCCATTAACTTCAAAATATTTCTTTGTTATATCTGAATTGATTGTAATTTTCGTTGTGTAATCCAAAGTATCTGTATAATCTAGGTCGGTTATAAAGCTTTCTAATATTTTGTTTGAAACATTTTCTTTAATTGCTTTTTCAAATGCTTCTTTTGATATAAAGTTTATAGTTTTATCGTATTCTTTAAGGACTTTAATCAAATCATCAATCATTATTATTTTGTCATTTAATAAGTGAAATACTTTGTTTTCATATCTAGATAGTTCAACTATTGATTTAGCAAGGTAGTCTACAGGAGTAAATTCTAGATATTGAGTTTTAAGATTTTCGGGTAAGAATCCCAACTTAATAAATCCATAAATTCTCTTGTAGTAAGCATTATCAAATTTGTTGATTTGGAATTTACCATCCTTAATTCTAGACATCACATTTCCCACTCTATAAATATTAACTTTAAGGCCATCTTGTTGTGCTTTAAATAATAATGCTTCTTGTTCAAATTTAGAATGTACATAGACATTATCTTGATAGTTTTGTCCTATGTAAAAATCATTTTCAGTATAATCACACTCTATTGTATTTTTAACCAAAAAGTTTCCTGAAACAGATGTTGTAGATATGTGATTAAATGTGCAATCGGCCTTTTTTGCAAACAAAATTAGATTTTGAACAGATAATACATTTGAATTGTAGAATACATCGTAATTTCCAAAATGCTTAACTATAGAAGCACAATTGTATATACTATCAACTTTTACTAACAATTCATTATATTGTGTAGGATTTAATGCAAATGAATTTCTAGACAAATCTCCTTCTAGCACAATTATTCTATTGTCTATTTCTTTCTTCCATTTACCATCGAAGTAATAATCTAAAACTTCTGCTAAACGTTCTTTTGAAGACCTGTTTGGTCTATTTCTTATTATACAATATACTTTTTCAATGCTGTCATGAGATAATAATTCATCTAAAAGATGAACGCCTAAAAATCCAGTAGCTCCTGTTAATAGTACGTTTTTAGGATATTCAGCATTTGTTTTTTCTATTTTCTCTATATCATCTTTATATAGTCTAACAAAGGCTTTGTTTTTGTTTCTTGAAACTTGGTTAAGTGATTCTGTTTTTATAAAGTCAGAAAGTTCTTTAATTGAAGGATTTTCAAACAACTCTTGAACTTCTGTGTGTATATTGTTTTTGTAAAGCATAGATTGAATTGCGATAATAGATAAAGAATCTCCACCAATGTCAAATATACTTTTATCAATGCTAATTTCGTTTAGATGTAATACTTCTTTCCAAACATCTAGAATAATTCTATCTAAATCATTTCTAGGTGGTATGATTTCTTCTTTTTCTTTCTTAAATTCAATTTTTTCTAATGCTTTTCTATCTATCTTTCCGTTTGGTGTAGTAGGGAACTTAGCAAGAGTATGTATCTCGCTAGGCATCATGTAATGTGGAAGATATTTTGATGCTTGTTTTTTAATATAATTTAAATCTAATTTTTCTTTAGCTTCTATGTATGCAACTAATAAAGATTTTGCACCAACCTTCTTTAATAAACATACAGCATTAGGATTATTTGAAACTTTACTAATTGTAGATTCTATTTCTCCTAAGTTGATTCTATAACCATTATATTTAACTTGGAAATCAGCACGTTCGCAGAAAATTAAGTTTCCATCTTTTGTTTGTATGCAAACGTCACCGGTCTTATACATACGTTGATAAGAAGCATCTTTATCTTTAGAAGGAGCGAAAGGATTCTTTATAAATCTTTCTTCGTTTAAATCATCTCTTCCAATGTATCCTCTTGAAATACCAATTCCAGAAACGTATAACTCGCCTCTTACACCAAAAGGTTGTACTTTCATATTTTCGCTTAAAACATAGCACTTACAGTTGGTGATAGGCTTGCCAATAAATATTTTTGTATGATCTTTATCAAATTCATAAACTGTAGAACAAACACTATTTTCGGTAGGTCCATATTCGTTTACAAGTCTAACATTTGGTAACAAATCAAAATGTTTCTTTACAAGTTCTTCTGAGAAACCTTCACCTGCAACAGTAAAGATTTTTGCTTCTTTTAAAGAATCTGAAAGTTCAGTTAATAAAATGTTGTAAAAACTTGGCACTATCAAGAAATGATTAATCTTGTATTGCTTTATTAATTTACTAATTAGTGGCAAGTTAAAGTTTGTATTATTTTGTTTTAGTAATACAAGCTTTGCACCGGAAATTAGTGATGTAAATATATCTTCAACAGAACTGTCAAATGAAAATGAAGGTATTTGTAAAGTAACAAAACTTTCGTCGAATTTATAAAAATCTTTTCTCCAAAGTAGAGTATTTACAATTGATTGATGTTCTATTGCAACGCCTTTTGGTCTTCCTGTAGAACCAGAAGTATAAATTACATATGCTAAATCGTGTGGTGTATTAATGTTTTCAATGTTTTCATCTTGATTTCCAATTTTGTCAAAATCAATATTCAAAAATGGTGTTTCTGTTACTTCTAGCTTAACCTGAGAAGTTGTAAGTAGAAGAGGACAGTTACTATCTTCAAGAATATATGAAATTCTATCTTTTGGGTAAGCTGGGTCTATAGGAAGATAAGCAGCACCGCATTTTAAAATTGCAAGTTGTGCAATTACCATTTCAAAAGAACGATATGTCATAATCCCAACAACATCATTTGGTTTTATTCCGTTACTTCTTAATAGACTTGCTAAGAAATTTGCTTTTCTATTTAATAAGCTATATGTAAGACCTTTTCCATCATAAACAACAGCAATATTATCTGGTTTTTCTGCTGCAACTTGTTCAATAAGTTTAGAAATTGTTAAATTGTGGTCATAGTCTTTTTCAGTATGGTTAAAATCTTCTATTAAAATTTTGGCTTCTTCTTCAGTAACTATGTTAATGTCTTTTAGAAGAATATCTGGATTATCCATTACTTGGTCAAGTATATAGAATAATCTATCATGAAGAGCTTTAATATCATCTTCATCAAAAAGTTCTGTTAAATAATCATATCCAATTTTTTGGGTACCAGTATTATCAATATCAAAAATGCTAATATCTAAAGCATCTGCTTGATAACCCGAAAATACCCACTTGCTTTCATAATCAAAAGATAATTTAATGTCTGTATCTACACGAGCATTTTGATATGAATATAAAATGTCATATAAATTGTGTTTTCTTCCAAAGTTTTCACCATAGTACTTTTGAAGTAATTCAAAAGGATATTTTTGGTGTCTTAACAAACTAAATTGAGATGATGAAATGTTTTCAATAAACGAATTAGCTGCAATGTTGTCATCAACTAATTGCTTGAAACTTTGTGTAGAAATAAACATTCCAAAAACGTTTTTAGCTTGATAATTTGTTCTATTTAAAACTGGTGTACCAATAACAAAATCTTTTGTGTTATATATTTTTGAAAAGTAAATAAAAATGGCACTTAAGAAAAATGAAAATGATGATATTTTATTTTTTGCACAGTAATCAAAATATTTTTTTGGAATACTATATAAAACTCTATTTGCTTTTACAGCAAATTTTTTGCCTTCTCTAATTTCTGGTAAATCTAGGGAAGAGTTATATAAGTTTTCCCAATATTCTTTATCCTTAACAAATTTATCAGAAAACAAATAGTGATTTTCTTCATCTATCATTTCTAAAAAAGATGTTTTTGGAAAATCTGATGTGTCTTTTCCATGTAAAAGGGCATCATATATTTGATTAATTTGGTTAATTATAATTGTTTCACTCCATGCATCTGTAATTGCATGGTGAATAACAAATGCATAACCGCATTTTCCTTCATCTGTTCCAAATACTATTGCATAATAAAGTTTTGAATTAAATAAATCAAACGTAATAGAATTTAAATGATCAACTAATTCATCTGTGTTTTTAAAGTTTTTAAATTCTGCTGTGTAGCTATTATTATCATCAAAATATTGCATTACTTCGTTGTTAACTTTTTCGAAACGAATTTTAAATGCATCATTATTTTCTATAAAAATAGAAATTGCCTTTTTTAAGAGCTCATAATCTAAATGATTTTTTACTATGAGATACCCTGAAATTGTACTAATATGTGGGTCTCCATAGTACTGCTCTGTAGTTACAATTGACTTTTGTGGATAAGTCAGATTGTAATATTTTTTTTCTTTAGCTTTTGCCATAATTTTATTACCTCATTTTCTACTCTAAATCAGTGATAATTCACCATTAAAAATTATATATTAGTGCCTTCTTAAATACAATAAAAAAGCCGACACTTTCAAGGAAGTGCCGACAAATTGTAACATAATTGTAACATTAATAATTGTTGATTATTTTTCGTCATATAAGAACTTATAAGTTAAAGCTGCAAGTAAACTTCCCACTATAGGAGCAGCAATGAAAATCCATACGCAAGAAAGAGCTTCGCCACCCATTAAAACAGCTGGTGCTAAGCTTCTAGCTGGGTTTACAGATGTTCCAGTAAGAGGAATACCTAAGATGTGAACAAAAGTAAGTGTAAGACCAATCATAAGACCAGCACAATTAGATTTTGTTTCATCTGAAGTAACACCATTGATAAGGAATACAAATACAAAAGTAAGAATTACTTCTGCTAAAAATGCTCCTAATGGACCAATTTCTCCAACTCCGTTTGTTCCAAGAGCTGCAACAGTGCCACCACTATATGCGCTTACAAATCCATAAAGGATACCAGCACCTGCAAAAGCACCAACAACTTGAGCTAAAACATAGAAGCCAAAATCTTTCCAAGACATTTTTTTACGAATTGCCATAGAAAAAGAAACGGCTGGGTTAATATGGCAACCAGAAATGTTACCAATTACATATGCCATAGCAATAATTGAAAGACCAAATGCTATAGCTGTCATAAGCCAACCAGCTGGGTTACTTACTGAACAGTCAGAAAAAACTGCAGTTCCACAACCAAATAATACTAGAACCATGGTACCAAGACATTCTGCTAACATTTTTTTAGCTAAACTTTTTGTCATTTTTAAAACCCTCCTTTGGTTTTTAAAGCAGATTTATTATAAAAAATAATCTAAAAATAATAAATCTGAAAAACGATTTTACTATATAAAATTTTATAATAATTGCTTTTCATTTTCAACGGAAAAAATGTATTTATATAAGATATTTTTGAGGGATTTATTGTTTACAAAAAGGCATAATAAGTGGTAAAATATCGCTGTTTATGGAGTGATGCCGAAGTGGTCATAACGGGCCTGACTCGAAATCAGTTCTGCGGTAATACCGCCCGTGGGTTCGAATCCCACTCACTCCGCCAAAAAAATATGAAATAAAAATGGGATTCGAACCCACGGAGAAAGACAGGCACACGAAGTGTGACTGGATTTGGTTCGCATTCCGAAGGAATCTGCGAGTGAAACGAGCATACGCCACTCACTCCGCCAAAACAATTTAAAATTTTTATTGGGATTCTTTGTTGTTTTTATTGACAAAAAAACGCTTGCACAAATTGTGCAAGCGTCTTTTTTATTTTTCAGGGAAATGAACGGTGAAATTAAAATTAATTTTCTCACCATCTTTGGTAGTTGCCGAAAAAGCATAGGTGGTATATTCGTCTAGATTAAGATATTCACCATCAATTTCGGAAACGTTTTCAGCAACTACAAAATAGTCGAGAATCCTTGCGGATTTGCATTCCTTGAGTTTTTTGAAATGAGAAGTCTCCAGGAAAATTTGCGGGATCCAAAGGCCAACATGCTCAGACTTGAGGTTAATTACAACCTTGGGTTCTTCGCCATTTTCGGCCCGCTTGTAATAGTAGTCTCCCCAGTAGATTCCTTGGGTCTTAAGCTTATACGTTGTAGAATGATTCATACAAAACTCCCTTCAAAGATAGGTCTTTTAATGAAAAAACCAATATTAAAAATATCTCTCAACAAGTGTTATTATATACTATTTTGGAAATTTAGTCAACATAATATCGAAAATAAATGACGTCTTTTTATTAACAAAAACTCCTTCTATTAGTATTTATGTGATATTATATTGAATAGAATAATAAATATAAAAAGGAGGAAACTATGCGTAAAATATTTACAATTTTATTTTTATTAGTATTTATTGGGATTGGCATTTTTGTTATTTCAAAAGGAAACCATTTAAGAAAAGCATGTACAGTTGAAGCTATTGCTAAAGTAGTTGAAATACGAACAACAACATCTGCAGAGGATGGTGATTCTTATTATCCTGTTTTAGAATATAATGCAAATGGTCAAATTATGAGAGAAGAAAGTTCTATTGGGTCAAGTAATCAAAAGTATCAAATTAATGATAATGTTGATATTTTATATAATCCTGAAAATCCAAAAGAATTCTTAATTAAAGGAGAATTTGATATAAGAATTTTAGGCATAATTTTTGTGGTAATGGGAATTATTGCTTTACCAATAGTAATTATTAGACCATAATAAAAACCGCTAGATTATTCTAGCGGTTTTCTTTTAATTTGCTATTTCTTCTAAAGCTTTTAATGCTTTTTTAATAGGGTGATTTTCATCATATTTCTTACCATTTTTTGCTTCTTTATTTTCGATAAATTTTTGTTTTTCTACTACGAAATCTTTTTTTAATGATGTCAATGCACTATTTAAATCACTTTCATCAGAACCAAGTCCCATATATATAATTTGTGGAACAAAACCAATAGTAGAGGACGTGTAATATCTTCCTGCAAAATCATTTGCTGTATCTATGCTTGAAGTATCTACAATAGGATTGTTAATTGAGTTAGTCAAATAAACAACAACTAAATTATTTTCAAAATCTATCATCGCAAATGTACCTGTCCAACCTTGATGACCAATAGAACTTTCTGGAGATTGAGTTCCAAAATACCAAACTCTTTTATCATCAGCTTCTCTCCACCAGCCAATTCCGTAGGTTGCTGGTCCTCTTGCTTGAGGTGCAATAAATAAGTCTCTTGTATTTTTTGTAAAGAATTTATTATTTCCATATCCGCCCGTCAGCATTATAGATGCAAGTTTTGCTAAATCAGTGGCATTTGCGAAAAGTCCAGCATGACCAGAAACACCTTCCATCATGTAGTATGCTTCTTCATCATGAACTTCACCTTGAAGAGTATATGTTCTAACATTTGGAAAATCTACTAATCCATCTCTTGTATTTCCATTTAGTTCAGTAGCAGCACAATCATTTTTTTTAAATCCATTTTTTAAAGGATTATATGTAATATGATTTAATTGCATTGGTTCCCAAAAAGTTTCTTTCAAAAATGTATTTAAATCTTTATCTGTAACTTTTTCAACTATAAGACCAAGAAGCATATAGTCAATATCTGAATACATAGTTTTTGTGCCTGGTTCATAGATTAAAGGAGTTTTACAAATTCCTTCTTTCAACGTTTTTTCTTTAGTTGCATTACTAACAAATAAAACATTTTTAACATCATTTACCAACTTTTGATTAACTGTATCAAAATATTCGTTATGATAATGTCCACTATCAGGAAATCCTGCTTGATGCATTAAAACATCTAAAATAGTTAATTCAGATTTCCATTTTTTAATTGTTGAAAAACCTGGATATTTATCTTTCCATGATGCAAATTTAATTTCTAAAGTATTATCTACAAATTCATTTCCAAGAAGGTCTACGATTTTATCATTTAAATTTATTTTACCTTCATCTATCAAATATTGAATTGCATAAGCAGTAGAAAACATTTTTGTAACAGAAGCTAAATCATAAAGTGTATCATTAGTAACTTCAATCCCATCTTCTACATGAGAACCATCTTGATTATATGAATTTAAAAGTCCCCACGCGTTTTGATAAACTAGTTTCCCGTCTTTAATAACTGCAAGTTGTGCACTTGAAAAACCATTTCTAATATCTGCTTCAATAATGTCAGAAACTAAATCAAATGGTGATTTTTTAAAACCAACTTCTTCTAATGTACCTTCTATTACCTGCGGAAATGGGATGTTAACTGTGATTTTTTCTTCTGAACTTTTTTCAAATTCTATGTTACTAACTTGAATAGTATTCATACCGTTTTTTGAAATGTTGGAAAAATCTATTTCATAAATTCCATTTTTTATTGAGCTTGTATCAATAGAGTGATTGTTAATAAACAAATCGAAAGATTTAATTGATACAGGAATAGTTAAATATAATTTTCCTTGGTCTTCATATCCATTAAAACTATACATACTATTCATAGCTAAAGTATCATCAACATAGCCTTTCCAATCTGGAAAAGAAACTTCTGCTTGCCATGAGCCAGTAGGAAGGTTTTCAACCTTTGATGTTGTAATAGAAGGTTTTTCTTCAGTATTAATTTCTATTACATTATTTATTAATTCGTTATTATTATTTGTTTCAGAATAACAACCTGTACAAAGTAATAAAACAACTAGAAAAACAAATTTAAATTTCATAAAATCACCTTTCAAATAATTATAAATGTCTGTTAATTTTTGCAATATCTTTAAATTTTTTCTTTTTATCTTTTAGATATTGTTCGGGATCTGTATTGTACAAAGATTCCTTTTTAAGTTTAATATATTGTTCATATCTTTCTTTGGTAAGTTCACCATTAGAAATTGCTTCTAGTACTTTGCAACCAGGTTCATTTGAGTGTGTACAATTAGAAAATTTGCACATTAAAGTTAGTGTTTCAATATCTTCAAATGTTTTACTAATTCCTTCTTCTGCATCCCACATGCCAAGCTCGCGCATACCTGGAGTGTCAATTATCATAGCACCATTAGGAAGCATTATAAGATTTCTTGAAGTTGTAGTATGTCTTCCGCGAGAATCTTCTTCTCTTATTTCTGAAGTTTTCATTACTTCTTCACCATATAAAGTATTAACAAGAGTAGATTTTCCCACACCCGAAGAACCAAGAAAAACTACGGTTTTCCCTTTTTGAAAATATTTTTTTATATTTTCAAGCCCTTCTTTAGTTACACAACTTACGGAATAAACATCAACTCCGACTGCAATACTTTCAACTTCATCAACATACTTTTGAGAATCTGTAACTAAATCACTTTTTGTAAGAACAATTACTGGAACTCCACCTGATTGCCAAGCTAAACTTAAATATCTTTCAATTCTATTGATATTAAAATTATTATTTAATGATTGCATTATAAATACATAGTCAAAGTTTGAAGCAACTAGTTGCTCGTGCTGGCTATGAAGTTCTTTTTTTCTATCACTTGAAGATGCACTTCTTGAAAACGAACTAACCCTTTTTAAAGTTTCATAAATCATGCTATCTCCAGTTTCGTTCCATTCAATTAAAACAAAGTCTCCCGTAGTAGGGTAGATGCTTTCGGTATTATCATAAAAAGCACCTCTTTTAATTTGTGCAAAGCTTCTTCCAAAATTGCTAACAATTTCAAACCTATCTTTATGAGTAGCAACAATTCGTGCTACTTTATTTTCGTCTATATCTTTGTATATAGTATCTTTAAATCCATATTCTTTTATATTCATTTTTTCCTCCCAGAGATTTGTACTGGAAAGTTTCAAAAATAATTGGCCATACTTATTTCAATAATTTTTCTAATGCATTTGCATTTAAAATTGTATTTGAAATAAATTCTCCTTTATAGAAATTTGCCCAGTTATTGAAAATGCAAGGAGCATCTTTTGCCTTCTTTAAAGAGTCAATTTTTACAAAGTTAAGTTTAAACTTTTTCTTCTTTGCATATTCAGTTAATTCATTAACTTCATACTCAACATATGGGCATTCATTACTATAATAAATTGTAAAATCTTTATCTTTAATTTTCATGCTTCTAGCATTATCATTGAACTTTGGAGCATCTCCTTTTTTAAAAGGAAAAACAACTACTTCATAATCTTCAATTGAATCAACTACTTCAAAACCAAAATGTTCGAAGAACTTTTTCTCGCCTA